>NZ_JBGORW010000009.1 GCF_041538065.1 Leptotrichia hongkongensis
ATGAAAGGTTTCTCCTTAATGTGGTTTGGTAGATTTACATTATATCAGAAACCTTTCTTTTTTTGTATATGCTTGTCACATATGTATTATCTCACAACATTTTTTTAGATTTTTGATAATTTCTTTTTAGGGTGTATTGTATAATCAAGTGCAATATTTAAAAATACCTTGAAAATCCTTTTTTTGATTATGTTTTTATTTTTTGTTTGTGAATATTTTATAAAAAAACTCTCAATTTACTGAGAGTTTTATCTGTATTCTATTCATGATTTACTGGTTTTTCTAGCTTTCTTTCCCATTCGCTGACTTCTTCAGAGAAATAATCTAAAAATTTATCAACTTTTCTACCTTTAATATCAATATTTAATATTTTATCATCTTGCCTTATTGTCCTTAATACACCTAAATCTTCACGTGATTTTGTTCCACCTATAATTGTATGTTTCCCATTTAAGCTGCTCATTGCCTGCATCGTTATAAAAAATTGACTGCTATTTGTATTTGGTCCAGAATTTGCAAAAGCAAGCATACCTTCATTATCAAAATTTAGCCAGTCAGAAATTTCATCATTTAGAAAATATCCAGCTGTTCCAGTGCCGTTTCCAAGAGGATCTCCCCCCTGCACTAGTCCATTAGGAATAACTCTATGAAAAGTTAGTCCGTTGTAAAAATTATTTTTTGCAAGAAACACAAAATTTGCGACATTTTTAGGAGCTGCTTCAGGATATAAGTATACAGAAATATTTCCTTTTGTCGTTTCTATTACTGCTTCAAGTTGAAAATCTTTCATTATTTTCTCAAACTTTTTATCTCCTATTCTTTTTTTGGCCTTATTTGATTTTGCATTTACAACATTAACCATTAAAAGCATTAAAACACTAACCAATATCACTATTTTCTTCATTATTTTACCTCTTTTTTTAATTTTTTAAATTAGGCACTTAGTATAGCCTTTTTATATGCTCTATCATTTCTTCAATTTCCATTTTCCCATTGAAATCAAATTCCAAAATTCTGAAATCTATGTCCTCGATTTCCAAATTATATTTCAGAAGCTCCTTTTCTTCCATAATATTATCATAAATTACAAGAACAGAAAACTGATTTCCAAATCCATCAACTAATTCTAATGTATTAATTACTCTATTTTTTTTCATATTAAGAGAATTTCTTATTGCTTCATTCGCTATTTTTTTACTTCTGACTTCCTTATAAAGTTCAGAAATTATTGTAGGCAGCTTTATTGCAAATAATATTTTTAATTCTTCTCTTTTCCTAAATTTTACTATTGCCATTTTTAAAATCCTTATTTTTTATTTTTATAAATTTACCCTTGAATTGCTTTTGTTAATGGCGGAATAATTTGTTTCTTTCTTGAAACTACACCTTTCAAAGTTACTAAGTTGCTATCAACTTTTTCTCCAAACGCTTTTTCGATAATATCATTTCCATCTCCTGAAACTAGAGCCACAGAATCATTTGATAAAATATTTGTAATTGCAAACATAAAAAATTTTAAACCTTCTTTTGTAATAATATTATCAATTTCAGAAAGTAATTTTTCTTTTCTTTCCAAAACTTCTGCTTCATTTACAGTATTAACTTGTGCAACACCAATTTTTGAACCATCAATTTCAAAGATTTTCATATCCATGTTTAACAGTTCTGCTTCAGATTTATCTCCAAGTGCAGTTCCAGCCTTTAACATTTCAAGACCATACTCATCCGCATTTACTCCAGCGATTTCAGCCAGTTCCTTACCAGCCTTTATATCACATTCTGTACAAGTCGGAGATTTGAACAATAATGTATCTGAAATAATCGCACTTAGCATAAGTCCTGCAGTTTCCTTGCTTGGTACAAGATTATTTTCCTTAAATAATTTTAAGATAATTGTCGCAGTACATCCAACAGGCTCTAATCTTGCATATAAAGGCTCATCCACATTAAAGTTTGAAATTCTGTGATGATCAATTAGTTCCAGAACTTTTGCTTCTTCAAATCCTTCAGCAGTTTGAGTTCTCTCATTATGATCTACCAGTATTATTTCTTTCTCAGCCACATTTTCCACTAATTCAGGCTTTTCAACTTTAAAATAGTTCAAAGCATACTTGGTTTCTTCATTAATTTCTCCAAGTCTTGCAGCCTTAACATCTTTTCCCAATTTATTTTTCAATTCCGCATAAGCAATCGCTGAACAAATTGTATCTGTATCTGGATTTTTGTGTCCAAAAACTAATATTGACATATTTTTTCCTCCTAAATTTTAATCATTTCATATTATTATAACCTATTAATCTTATTTTTGAAATAGAAAAATTCGTTTTTTTTAAAAATTCCCTAAACTTCCAATAATTTCACATCAATTTCATAATCTGCTGAAACTTTTTTGCTTAAAATATCCCTATACTCATTAATCTGTTCCTGATATTTCTCATTCGTTTCAGGCTCAAATCCAGTTTTGTAATCATAAATATAGATTTTCTTATTTTCCTCATCAATGTTAATTCTATCAATGATACGCTTTCTTCCTTCAGAGTCGTAAATTTCAAATTCTGTATAAACTTTGTATTTCTCATTATAAATATCGCTGTTTTTTTCAATAAATTTTTCCATTCGGACAATTAATTCTTCTACAATCTTTTTCCCAAGCATATTTCCATATCGGCTTAAAAGTGCAGATTTTGCAATTAATTTATCATTTTTCAGATTATTTAAAATATGTTCAAAGTAATAGTGCATTGCAAGCCCTTTTTTACGTTTAAATTCCTTTTCCAAAGTTATACTTGATTTTTTTATTTTAAATTTATCATCAGAAAAATAAGTTTTTAATATTTTATTATTTATTTTATTTTCTTCCAATTTAGCATTTTCTTTTAAATTTTCAGAATTTGACACAATTTTTCTTTCTGTTTCAGTAATTTCTCCAATTCCAAATTCTGTGTTTTCATCGTAAACATCAATTAATTTCTTAATTAAATCATCTGAATAGCCATTTTTTGTTATATAAGCCTCAAAGTACAATAGCAGATTTTTTTTAGCACGTGTCAAAGCGACATAATCGGCATTTATTTCTTCCATCTTTTCTTTTTGGACATTTTTTTCAGCGATTATTCCGTATTCTTTTATATTTTTCACATTTTTAGCATATTTTGAAAATGTTATTAAAAAATTAGTTACATTTGTAAAATTTTCATCGTAATCAAAATATGTTTCAAAAGTTTTAAAATTATTTCCGCCAGTTTTTCCTTTTCGATAATAGATTATCGTGTCAAATTCCAATCCTTTGGATTTGTGAATCGTCATCAAATTTATGGCGTTTTCATCCGAACTGCTTATTTGCTTCAAATTATCCTTTTCATCTTCAATATGTACAACAAATTCGTAAAGGTTGTCAAATTCCTTTAGAATATTGAAAAATTGAAAAATATTTTTTATATCGCTGTTTGTTGAATAAAAACTTGTTACGCCAAAATCTTGAATAATTTTTTTTGAAAAGTTTTCTTTTGCATATTTATCATTCAAATTAATTGAAAGTTTGTAAAGTTCCTTTATTTTTTCCAAAATTTCAGAAAACAAAAGTCCATTTCTTTCCATAAAATTAATATTTTTATATTCCAGCAAATTTTGTTTTTTTTCAAAATTTTCCAAGTTTTCTACAAAATATTCAAAACTGTTTTTACTTTTCAAATTTTTACTAGATAACTTAATATTTTTTGTAATATATTTTTCAATTAATTCCTTATTTTCTACCAAATATTTTACGTGATCATTTAGGCAGCCAATCAAATCACTTCGCATAAATTCCAATAAATAAATAAAATTATGATAAACAAAAAATTTTATCAGCTTATACAGCGGTTTAACAGCTCTGTAATCCAGAATCGAAGAGTTGCTTTCAAGCGTAAACGGAATTTTTTCTTCATTTAATCTTGTTGTAATTTCTGAAAGTTCCCTATTTCCACGGCATATTATACAGCTTTTCCCAAAATTCTGAATTTTTCCTTCCTTCAAGTTTCGTATCATTTCCTCATACGCTTTTTCAGGCTTTTCCTCGTCTTCATTATATCTAGACTTTCTTTCCTGAAAATAATATCCAAAATATCCTCTCTGATAATCCTCGTCATCACGATACAACGAATTTGTATATTTCCAGTTTTCATTATAATTAGTAAAAATTTTATTCACATTTTCGATAATCTGCTTGTAGCTTCGATAGGATTTTTTCAGATTCTGAACATTTCCGCCAATTAAATTTTCTAAATTTTCAAAAAGTTCCTTTTCTCCGCCACGCCAATTATAAATACTCTGTTTTTCATCGCCAACACAAATAATATTTTTGGCACTTGAAAGTAGTAATTCTAAAATTTTCCACTGCAAAATACTCGTATCCTGAAACTCATCAATCATAATCGTATCAATCTGCCCACCGATAAGTTCCAGAAAATCCTCCGTAACTGTGCTGCTATTGTTATTATCAGTCTTCACAAATCCTAATTCCTTGTCAAAAATAAACTTATATGTATACGTGGAGATATCAGTGTGAGTAAATCTTTTTGTACTTAATTTCGTATGTTCTGCAATATCGAATATAATTTTTGCCAATTCCTTTATTTTTTTGTCAGTTGGCAATACTTCCTCATTAAAAATATAATTTGAAACTTTTTCTCGCAAAATATCCTGCTCTTCCTTCATTTCATCCAGTAGCTCCTTAACATCTTTCCCACGAGTTTTTCCACCATCCCAAATATTTCCTGTACCAAAAATATCATCAGATTTCTCTAATATTAACTCAATTTTTTTATGTTGAACACTAGATGTATCAAAACTATCTTGATTCAATTCCTCAAACTTTTTGAAAACATCAGTAAATTTCACACTTAATATTTCAGTAGCAGTTTTTCCTTTTATCTCAGCAATTTTTTTCACATTTTCAAAAATATTTTCAAAATTCTCTACAAAACTTCTACTTGATTTATTATTTTTTAAAATTAAATTTGCTTCCTTGTAGTTATCACCAGCCAGTAAAAATTTCTCCTGCATATCCAATAACGATTTCACAATTTTCACATAAGTTGAAATATTTTTTCTGTCTTTTTCCTCATTCAATATAAACTTAAATTTTTCAAAATAATAGCTATTTCCAATTATTTTTATCAAAATATCATTGTAAAACTCATCTTCTTCCTTGTCAATTATTTCATAATTGTAAATACCAAAATATGGAGCAATAGTATTTTTAAAAATTCTGTTTGTAAATCCGTCAATCGTGTAAATCCTGATTTCATCCTTATTTTTTATCATTTCAAAATATACATTTTGTAAATTTTCCTTTAGTATTTCGCTGGCAGAAAATCCATAAAGTTCTTTTAGACTGTCTTTCAATCCTATCCAGTCATATTTTTCAAACGCAATCTGATACAGAAAGTCGTAAATCCGCTCCTTAATTTCCGCAGTAGCCTTTTTCGTAAAAGTCATTACAACGATGTTTTTATAATTTACGCCTCTTATTAAGTTTGCAATATATTCCAGCGATAACCTATAAGTTTTTCCAGTTCCTGCACTTGCCTTCAAAATAATCTTATTTTGTTTATTATCATTTCCGTTATTTATTTTCATCATTTAATTCGTCCTCCCTTCTGCATACATCCTTAAACGTTTGATAAGTGTAATTTTGTACATCTTTTACATCGCCAATATCATAGTAGTCAGTTTCATAATATTTTTTTACAACTTCCCGAATATTCTTTTCACTCAGAAATTCCTCTTCCTTTTCTCTTGTATCCCCAATTATATCACCGTCCCAAACATCTACCACAAATCTCTCTATTTCTTGAACATTTTTTTCAGGCAGCATAACAGAATAATAATCCAGCTGTTTAAAAGCATTTACGACTTTCTCTTTCTTTTCCTCCCCTTTTTTATTTTTCAAAATACCAGATTTATAGTCATACAAAATCTCCTTGTTTTTCAATTTTATATGTAAATCAATCATTCCATTTATAAAAATATTTTCATAAATTTCCTTTTCAGATTTCAGTTTTATTCTTTCTTCTGAATAAATTTCGATTTCTTCTTCGTTTTCCAACGTTTTCATTAACTTTGTCAATATTTTTTCAACAGATTTTACAATTTCCTCAAACGAAACTTTTTTATAAAATTCGAGATATTCTTTCGGAATTTTGTATTCAAACGAATTTAGAATACTTTTCAATATTTTCCTAATTTCCTCGTTATTTATAACAAATTTTCCTTTCTCAAGCATCTCCTTGTTTTCCATCACAATTTTCTCATAAAGCCCGTGAATAATATTTCCAAACATCAGATTGTCAACTTTGTCCTCAATTTTTTCAACTTCTGTATTTCCAATCATTTTTTTCAAATAATATCCATATTCAAAGTTCTGCATCTCCTCAAACGAATAATACCCCAAACTCACTTTTTCAGCCTTAATTTTATCCAAATCCTTTTTCAGCTTCGATGGAATAAATTTTCCAATTTCTCTTGATTCCCAAGACTTTTCCACATTTTCCAAAAAGTATTTCTTAATAAAGTTCAGTTCATCATTCTCATCTATTTTATTTTTTTGTGCCTCTATTGCGTATTTTAACTTAATTTCCTCAACAACTCCAGCAGAATCTATATTTTCATCTAGATTTTTTACATAAGACAGATATACATTTTTTGATCCTAAAATATTTTGATAAAATTTGAAAATCTCAATTTGCTTTTCATCATCACTTACAGGAAGTCCCATTTTTGCACGTTGAATTTTTGTAAATAAATAATTGTTTATGTTTATTTTGGGAAATGTATCCTGAATATTAAGAAATATCAGATTTTCCTTTTGTGTTTCTGAAATTGCTGAAAATGAATTAATTGAATATCTTGAAACATTTTCACTGTCCTGCTCATCGGTTTCCTCAAGATTTAGGCTGATTGCCTTTTTATCCAAATATTTCAAAAACAATTTCAATAAACTTGCCGAAATCCCATTTTCATTAAAAAATCCTTTCCAGAGATTATCAAATGAAAAGTCTTCCAGCACTACCATTTCCGACAATGCCTCAAAATATTTATCTCTTACATTCTTATCCATTTCTCCGCTTCTCTCAAAAATCTTTTCGAGATAATTTCCATATTCTCCAAGCGTCTGATATTCAAAAATTTTTTCAATTTCATCAATAAAATTAATTATTCCAGCAGCTTCAACATCTTTTAGATTTCTAGAAAATTTTCCATTTTGATTTTCCAGAATTCTGAAAATTTCATTTTTTGACATATATCTATAATCTTGTTCCACAAATTCCATAAAAAAATCATACGACTTTTTTAAGCCAAAAATTCTTAGAAAATCGTCAGATTTAAATCCAGAATACAAATCTTTCATTCTAATTCTTAAATCATTCCCAAAATCTTTTTCATCTTTTTTTTCAATATTTTCAAATCTCTCATTATTTTCCAATTTTTTTTCAACAATTTTTACATTTTCCAAAATATTACAAATTAATTCTAATATTTTGTAAATCTTTGTTTTCTTCATTGTAAGTTCCAAATTTGAAGAAATCTTTTCCTGCCTTAAAAGCTGATAATCTTTTTTTCCATCTTCTCCATTCTCCTGCAAATCATAAATTTTATAATTTACTCTATTTTTGATTTTTTCATCATTTTCACTCTCATCCAGTTTTTTTACAAGCCCTAAAACCTGTGAAAATTTATTTTCATACTCAAAAATCTCAATATTTGTCGCAAATTTTTCCAAAAACTCATTTTTCTCAGGCAATGAAAAACTATCCTTTATTTTTAACTTTTCCTCATTAAAATCATTTTCCGAAAGCTGCAAAATATTTTCTACAGCAATCCCTCTGTTTTCAATTTCTCCAATTAACTCCTTTTCAAATGGAGTAATTTTAACTTTATTCACAAAGCAAATTTTAGAAAACTTCTTCAAAAAATTGTCCGAAATATTTTCCACATTTCTAAGCATATATGGTAAAATAAGCCCTTTCTGCTGCACAACTTTTTTCATCTCATTATCAATCTCAACCAAAGTTCCAAAAGTTTCAACTTGCCATTTCTCCAGCTCAATTTTTTCCAGATCAATCTTATATTCCTGCAATTCTGCAAATAAATTGTAGTAATTATAGGCAACATCAATAATATCATAATAGTTATTTACTTTCATATCCTTTTTCAGTTTCTCAGTCAAAGCATTGTAAAACAGCACAACCTGTTTTTCTTCTTTTACCACAATTTTATCAGTAACAAATACATTCTCATAAAAATCATAACTGTTCATCATCTTAAAATTTTGAAAAATTCCCAATTTCTGCTGCATTTCCTCATTCTGTAAAAATTCCCTTTTTATCTCAAAAAACGAAGCCGAATTTTCAAATACAAAAAGCGTATTTTCATTCTTTTCAAACTCTTTAAACAATATATTCTTTAAATCAGAGCCAATCCCTTTATAACTAATTTTCATAATATTCTTTCTCCTTAAATTGAAGATTTATTATTATTATAACATTTTTTCTAAAAAATTGTAAAAGCATACCAAAATCATCTAAAAAGTTAAAAAATCAATTTTTATAAACTTCTATATCTGTTTTTATTGTGCAACTTCTAAATTACAAAACTATTTTAGCACGTATTGAATACGTGAAAATACTTATTTAAAAAATTTTTTATTGAAAAGTTAAACAAAAAAGAGCTTTACAGCTCTTTATTAAAATCAATATTTTTATTTTGTTAACAAACTTAGACAACATTAAATTTAGAAACCTATATATTTCAGCACTTTTCATTTTTGGGGTACTCTAAATTTTAACATTGAGTGGGGTGGAAATTGGAAAATGGTTTTAGTCCCCTTCATTTTTGGGGTACTCTAAATCTAAACATAATATGATTGAGATTGATACTAAGTTTTAGTCCCCTTCATTTTTGGGGTACTCTAAATCAGTATACAGATGAATTATCTAAATATGTAAAGTTTTAGTCCCCTTCATTTTTGGGGTACTCTAAATCAATTGAACAAATTCAACGAGTTAACTAAAAAGTTTTAGTCCCCTTCATTTTTGGGGTACTCTAAATCCCATCGAATTATGGGATAATATTTTATATTTTATTTACTTGTTTATTTAGAGTGTGCCGGAAAAAATTAAATGTATTTTAATAGTTCCCTGACACACTCTAGCGATTTAGATTACCCCATTAATTTATTTTATCATATTTTTACTGTTATTCCAAAATTTTTTTCTTTTTTTGAACTAAACTACTTTATATTTTTTAGTTTTCAGATTTTTTTTCTTCCATTTTATACTCAAACATAACTTTCACAAGTTTACACAATTCTTTTGAATTTCTATTAGTCGTTAATTTCTCTTTTTCTAAATTTTTCAAATGTACAATTTTTTCCGATTCTAAAGTCTGAATTTCTATTTTCTTATCTGCTCCTATTTTAAATGTTGCTACAAAACCATATTCCTTTAATATATCCACTATTGATTTCATAATTGCATTTTTTAGTTTTCTATCATAAGAAAGCAATTTTCTTAAATTTTCCAGCACTTCTAAAAGTGAAACTTCAGCATTTGGAATATAATTAAAATGTGCTATATAATTTCTTATATACAAATCTTTTTTCTCTTTTTTTAATTCTTTTACTTTTTTATCAGAATAGATACTTATTTTTTCTGTATCGTCTTTATATAATTCTTTATAAAAATTTATATACTTTTCAACAATCTGCCCATTTTTATATTTTACATTCTTGCTATTATCAAAATTAAATATTTCTTCAATATACTGATTTTCAGGAAATTCACCTTTTAATCTAAATCTTAGATCCCTTTCCCAAATTGAAGTATATCCTACAAGCCTATGAAGTATTCTTAATAGTAAACTTTGCAATAAATTTAATTCATTAAATTCAACTTTATTTTTCAAATGAGTATATTGCTGTATATTTCTGATTGCTTTCTCGTATTTTTTATAATCTTCATCAGTAAATTTTTCATCTTTTCTAGGTCTTGCATATTTTCTATGTAAATTTTCCTGGGTTGTATGATTTTTTTCTATTTCATTTTTTTTATTACTGTAATTTTTTAATTCTTCTATACTTATTTTATACTTTGCCTCATTAGATATTTTCTCAAGTAAATTTAACATCCCATATTTTTTTATATTATAAAAAGCTCTATGCTTTATAATATTTTCTCCATCAAAATATATTTTATTTATGTCAAATTTCTTCAATTCTTTCCTATCTTTTACTTTATTTCCATTAAAATCTAAAAACTTCCCAATTTCATCCGCTTCTAATTCAAAATCTTCTGTTACTCTATGATTATCTAAGTTTAAAAGATTTATAAGTTCAAGTTGATCTGAAAAAGCTTCTTCTTTATTTGCACTCTGATATTTTTCAAGACTTCCTTTCAAATTAGTCAATTCTTTATGATTAAGCAATTTTAAAATTAGATAAAACATATTCAAACTTTCAGTGTATTTTAATATCTTTCCTAATTTTATCTCTCTTACAAATTCATTTATTTCATGTGGAATTTCTTTATTCCTATTATATTTTTCATAATTTTTTAAAATTTTATCATATTTTTCTTTATTATCTTTTTTTATTTTTATTTTAGAAAATATATCATTATTATCATTATTATTATTATTTTCTATATATTTTAAATTATTTTTATTCAAATAATCTATAAAACCTTTTAAAAATATTTGTTGTATAAAATCAATGTATGTATTTTTTTCTTCTTTATCCTGATTATTAATCATCTCCCTACTTTGTATAATAGCAAGATATTCTACTGGTACAGTTTTTTCTATATTTTCAAATTTTTGATATTTATAATGTCCTGTTTTTTGATTTCTTTGTTTATTTATTTTTATTACTTCATTAGTTATTTTAAAAAAAACTTTACTATTTTTAACAAATTTATTAAGAAATTCACCATAATAAATATTTTTCAAAAGATATATTTGAGCATCTTTTTCTTCTTTATCCTTAGGAACACTCCAAAAAAATTTTAAAGTATTTCTTAAATCTTCTATTTTATTATATAATTTCGTAAAAGAAGGAACAAAAGGAATATTCTTATTTACAAAATTAAATTTTGTATTTTTTAAATATTTAATTATCACATCCTTTTCATAATAATTAAATACATTTGCACTATTTAACTGCTTAAATATCTTCAATTTCAATTTTTTCTCATTTATTTCATCTTGAAACATTTTCTTTGAAATTTGAGAAGGAACTATATTTTTAAATGTAAATATATTTTTCCCTTCTAATTCCAAATTAAAATGCACAATCCCATGTCTAATACTACTAATAGCTTCATCAATATTTGAAAAAAAATCTTCAATTTCATTTTTGCTATCCATACTAAAATCATAACTATAGAACATTTTCAAATTTTTTTTCACTTCATTTTGTTTATTATTATCATATAATTTATCAATTTCTCCAGAAATATATTTTTCTTCGCCCTTCTTATTTTTTACAGTATTTCCTCTCATTCTGCCTGTAATATCATTCTCATTTTCAGTTTCAAGAATATTTCTCAATGAAAAGTATGCAGCAGAAGAAACCCCAATTATATTTCGCAAAAATGCTTCATTTTGTCTATTCCCAACAATAAAATTACTTGTCGCAATTTCTCCATCCTGTAAATAAAAATTGTATTTTCCACAATTTCTTACATAAGTATCCAATTTATTTAGTAATTTATTTTCTATTAATTTTTTTAAACTTTGATATTCAAATATTCTTTTCACTTTATCATTACTTATATTACTTGGTTTTTTATATACATAATTTTTCAGAAGTTTACTCATTTCAATTTCTACAAAATGACAAAAAACATATTTTATATTTTCATCATTAAGTTTCTCTTTATTCAAATAATATTTATAAAATACTTGAGATTTTTTCAATTCACTTACATTTGGAACTTTCTCAATTAATTCTTTCATATTATTTACATTCTGTATTTCTTCATAAATAATTTTTGAAAAATTTTCTTTATCATTTTTTCTTCCAATTATTTTGTGATAGCATTCCCTTATTTTATATTTTTCATGTTTTTTTGAATTTTCTATTAAAAAAAATAAATTCTCAATATCTTCTTTTTTATATAATTTATCAAATGCTTCTTGTATATTATTTATGTAATCATTACGCTTTGCTGAGTCTTTGTAATAATTGTAAAAAATGTTTCTTTTGCTTTTTCCTTCAACTTTTTTTATATTATTTTCATTAATTTTTTGATAATTAGCTTTATTTTCTTCAAGTGAATATTTTAAAGAATTTATCTTATCCAATTTTTTATCAATATCTTTTCTAAACATCTCTAATTCTTCAGAATTTATATCTTCATTTAACAGTATTTTTTTTAAAACCGAAAAACTATTTTTGTTTTTTAAATCATATTCTGAAATATCTTGTTCAGAATAATTTTTACTCTGTACTGCATTTTTTTCTCTCCTATCCTTTAAATACAGAATACCATCTTTTAAATGCAATACTTTATTTGAAAAAAATTCTTTTAAATTTTCTCTTCTTGTTCTATTTTCTTGTTCACTTGCATTATCAGGATTTTTTATATACGTATCCAGTCTTATACTTAAAAGCTCTGACAATCTCTCATCAGTCTTATTTTCTTCACTCGTACTTTTTACCAATTTTCCTTCTTTAATATATTTTTTATGTGAAATTCCATCAATTTTTGTGATTTTCATATACAAAAAACCTCCTAATATTTTCTTTACTACTCAATACCTAATTCTTTTTTCAATGCTTTTTGTAAAATTTGTGAAAAATTCAGATTTTTTTCCTGTGCCAATATATCTAACCAAACAGGAATTGTTAAAGTTTTCTTTTTAAGTGCATTTGTAACTTTTGCCACTTCATATACTGGATCAACAGAAATAATATATAAATACTGATTTTCTTTCAATTTTATATCTTCTACTCTTGAAGGTTCAGGAAAATTTTTTCTTACATCCAGCAAATCAGCCAGATGCAATCCCAATGTTTCCCTTAAATTAGAAACAGCTTTCTCCATATTATCTCCAAATGTAGCATAATAATTTATACTTCCATCTTCAAACTTATCAAAATCAACAAGACAACTATAATAAATTCCATCTTCCTTAGTTATCACTGCTGGATAAAATACATCCATTTTAATTATCTCCAATCTGTATCACGTGTTAAACACGTATTTAAAAATATTTATAAAATTTTTTAGCATCTCTGCTAAAATAAAACAATTTTTTCAAATTTTTCTATTCCTTAATCACTCATTGTTAGTGATTCTTTTTTACTTGGACAATTTTTCATTTAATTTCTTTAATTTTTTTAAAATCACATCTTTTTAATTCTCCTTACTTTCGGGGTGCTCTAAATCTTAACAGGTTGGTTAAATAGAGTAGAAAGAAAGTTTTAGTCCCCTTCATTTTTGGGGTGCTCTAAATCAAGGTAAAGACATGAAAAGAAAATTTATGCGTTTTAGTCCCCTTCATTTTTGGGGTGCTCTAAATCCCAGCAAATAAACGGAAAATCCTTTTTCAAAGTTTTAGTCCCCTTCATTTTTGGGGTGCTCTAAATCCCATCTAAATTATGGGATAATAATTTTTAGTGAAAGCAAGAAGGGACTAGAATTTAATCCCGACTTGTTTTTGAATACTTCTTAATGTTCCTACAGGTATATCTTTTGAATATGGTACTGTGACCACACCTTTCACACCTGGAATCACCCATTGATAATGACTTCCTTTTATACGTACAACTTTTCCGCCTAATTTTCTAAATCTTTTTTCGATTTTTCTATATGACATAAATATCATTCCTTTCTAAAATAACGTTAATAATAACTTCTAATAGAAAGTATTTGAAAATTAGGGAGAGTTGAAAAGTTTTACAAAAAATCATTTTCAACTTACAAATTCATTATAACACGTATTCAATACATTGTCAATAACTTTTAAAAATTTTTTTAGAAAAAAATCACAGCCAATATTTTTAACTGTGATTTTAATATTTTTATAAAAAATCCAAAAAATTTACTTTTAAAAAATTATCTCACAATTTGGAATAAGATTGCAACAACTAGAAATAATGTTGCGACTATTTCAGTAAATTTTTCAATTCCTTCTTTTTCTTCATCCAAGATGTTAGCAGAACTTTTTGCTAAACCTTGGCTTCTGTCTGGCTGTAGTAAAATTACGCTTATCATGATGATTGATAAAATTACTAGAGCTATAATTAATAAATTTTCTAACACGTTATTAGTTCCTCCTATAATTTACAAAACAAGAGAATAAGCAATTAATTTTTTTCAAAATAATTATTTAGCTGCTGCATCTCCGGCTTTTATTATTACAGCGAATTTTTCAGGAATTAAACTTGCTCCTCCTACTAATCCACCGTCAATATCTGTTTGAGCGATTAAGTCAGCTGCATTTGCATCGTTCATTGATCCACCATATTGAACTGTTACGTTTTCTGCAACTTCTTTTCCGTATAAATCAGTTAATAATCCTCTGATGAATGCGTGAACTTCTTGAGCTTGTTCTGGAGTAGCAGTTTTACCTGTTCCAATTGCCCATACTGGTTCATAAGCTAGTACAACATTTGCCATTTCAGCAGCTGTTACATCTTTTAATCCACCAGTAATTTGAGTTTTTACAACATCATTAGTAGTTCCAGCTTCTCTTTCTTCCAATTTTTCTCCGATACATAAGATTGGTTTTAAATCGTGAGCCAATGCTGATTTTACTTTTTCATTGATGATTTCATCAGTTTCATGGTAATATTCTCTTCTTTCAGAATGTCCTAAAATTACATATTCTACACCTAAATCTTTTAACATCAATGGTGAAACTTCTCCAGTATATGCTCCGCTTTCTTTAGCGTTCATATTTTCAGCAGCAATTTTAATGTTGCTTCCTGCAGTTTCTCTAGTTGCTGTTTCTAATGCAGTAAATGGTGCTCCAATTACGATTCCTGCATTTTTTACGTCTGCTACTAAAGGTTTTAATTCATTGAAGAATTGTGCAGCCTCTTTTGCAGTTTTGTTCATTTTCCAGTTTCCAGCTACTATTACTTTTCTCATAGTTTCTCCTCCATTATTTATTTAATATTTTACATTTTCTTTTATTTTATCACATATTGCTTTTTTTATCAATGCCAATACACTGTTTTTTTCTCTATCTTTATGCTAAAACTATCTTAAATCCTAAATTTGAAATTAAGTAACTTTATTATACAATTGAAATTTTTCTTGAAATAATTAATTAAAAATGATAATATATACAAAATATTTTATATTCAAATTATTATAATGCAATATACAAAAATATAGAATAGAAGGTACCCTATGAAAATAGAAGATTTGTCGCTTTTTTTAACCAATGTATCACTCTTTAAAGGATTAAATCCTCAAGAAATTTCAGATTGCTTAAGAAAAGTTGACTTTAAAATAAAAGACTATAAAAAAAACGAGATAGTTTTTTTTCGTGGAGATATTTTAAAAAAAGTGATTATTATTATAAATGGAACAACACATGGAGAAATGCAAAAATTTAATGGAGATACAATCGTTATCAATCAGATGAAATCTGGTGAAGTTCTAGCTTCTGCATTCTTGTTTGGAAATGATAATATCTTTCCAGTTGATTTGGTAACATTGGAAAATTCCAAATTTCTTTTATTTGACAAGGAAAAATATTTAAATTTAATACAATCAGATAAAAGGCTATTACTTAACTTTATAAATGAAATTTCTAACAAAAGCCAGCTATTATCCAAACGTATATGGTTTAATTTCACACACAAGACTATTGAAGAAAAAATTCTTAGTTACATAAATGAAAATGCAAAAAACAATAAAATAAAATTTTTACCAAGCATCTCAGCTCTAGCAAAAAAATTTGAAGTAACAAGACCTGCTTTGTCAAGAGAAATTTCAAACTTATGCAAAAAAAAGATTTTAACAAAAATAGAAAACAATATTTACTCAATAAATTTTTCTAATTTTTCCAAAAAGAATGTTTGACATTTTTTCACATAACAGTTATAATATTGAAGAAATAGCATTACAATAAAATTGTAATAAATTCAAATATCTAATATAATACATTAAAATAAAAATTAGATTTCTGATCTATACGCCACTAACAACGAATTTTTGGGCTTTACTCTTTTTTAATGGGGTTATCCCTTTATAAATAGTCTCAGGAAAATCACGACTGCTTTATGTTTTGTACGGATTCTGTACTATTTATAAATATGACTACCACCTGTAACATTTTACAGGCAACCAAAAATTAAGTTAGAACGGTAGATCGGATTTTTTTATAAAATCTAGAAAGGAAAATATGAAAAATACAAAATTAATACAGGACTTTAAATATAAATCTAAACAAATCCTATTTGGCTTACTTGGTGCAATTTTGTTTTCTTTTATAGGAATTATCATTTACTACATTGCTTTTTATTTTAATAAAAATTTTATTTCACTAATTTTTAGCATTTCCATCCCAATTACATCCTATATCGGATATATGTTTTTTTCATATAAATTCAATGGATTCGCAGGATTTGGTGCTGATGATTTCTCGTTTTTTGACGCATTTTCATTATTTATAGTTACATTTTTGATTGTTTATTTAGTAAATACTTTTGATATTACAAATATGCTTTACAAGGAATATCATAATGAATTTGGATATTTTGAACTTTTTGCAAAATGTTTTCCACGACTGGTTGATTTGGAATGGATAAGTTTTAGAGTTGTTGTGAGTGAAATATTTGTTATGCTTTTTACTCTTTCAAATTATTTTCGGGGAGGTTTCTTCTTTATTCCATAATCATAGTAAAACTGCTTTAAAACTAAACTCAAAAGGCTATGATTATTTTACTCAAACCCTAAATCTATATAATTTTTAGCAGTTTAATTTTAAATAGGTTTGAGTATCTGTTAAACTCCGTTTAAAAATAGGAATAAATTTTTATAATAAAGTTATTTAATATCTAATTCATAATCACTCAATTAAATTGTTTTTTATTATTTTTTAGATATCTTGATTAATAAATATTTTTTCATATTACTATGTTTTTTCTTTTTCTTTTCGTAGGATTGCTCATTGCCGCAAATCCTACAACCTATGGCTAGACTACGATTTTTATTAGAAAAGTTTGTAATATTTTGTTATTTAAATGGGAGTTAGTATTAAATCTAAAAATAAAAAAAATTGCAAGGTTATTATTCCCTGCATTTTTTTATTTTATATCGATTTTGGCTTTATCCATTCACTTTCTTTTCCCATGGCATAGTTTTTCAGCACTTCTTCTTTATATTCCTTAAATCTTCCATCAATAATTGCCTCACGTGCGTTATCCATAAGTTTTAGCAAAAAATACAAATTATGATATGTTGCAAGCCTTTGTCCTAAAATTTCTCCAGCCTTGAATAAATGTCTTATATACGCTCTCGTATAATTTTTGCAGGCATAACAGTCACAACCTTCATCAAGTGGTCTGTCATCTCTTGAATAAATCGCATTTTTTATAACAAGACGTCCATACTTCGTAAATACAGTACCATGTCTACCAATTCTTGTAGGCTGAACGCAATCCATCATGTCAATTCCATGCTCCACAGCTTCAAGCATATCCACAGGCTCTCCCACTCCCATTAAATAACGTGGTTTATTTTCAGGCAGTTTTGGCGTGCTATATTTTAAAATTCTATACATATCCTCACGTGGCTCTCCTACCGCAAGCCCCCCTAAAGCATACCCAGCAAATCCATAGTCATATTCATACAGTTCTTCAAAACTTTTATCCCGTAAATCCTCATAAATTCCGCCTTGCACAATTGCAAAAAGCCCCTGCTTATCCTTATTTCTATTTGCTTCGATACAACGCTTAGCCCATCTCGTAGTTCTTTCAATGGATGGTATCAAATATTCACGTGTTGAAAGTCCTGGCGGGCATTCATCCAGCACCATCATAATATCGCTTCCTAGATTATTTTGAATCGAAATAGATTTTTCAGGCGATAAAAAATGTTTTGATCCATCTAAATGCGAACGAAAATGAACCCCTTCCTCTTTTATCTTTCTCAAATCTCCAAGACTAAACACTTGAAATCCGCCACTATCAGTAAGTATTGGCTTATCCCATCTCATAAATTTATGAAGACCGCCAAAATCATTTACCAGCTCATCTCCAGGACGTAAATACAAATGATACGTATTTCCTAAAATAATTTGAGAATTAATCTCTTCCAATTCCTCTCTAGTCATAGCCTTCACAGTTGCCTGTGTACCAACTGGCATAAATACTGGTGTTTTTATCTCTCCATGTGGTGTTTTTATAACTCCAGCACGTGCATTTCCATCTTTTTTTTCTAATTTATATTCTATTGGATTTTTAAAATCTTTATTTTCTTTTTCAATACACATTTTGTCTCCTACATTTAATTTTTAATACTATTTCCCATTTAAATAGCGAATATTTAATAAATTTTGAATTACATACTATTTAGTAAAGAATTAAAATTTTTTGTCCTTAACATAGTTTCCATTTTATAATGGGATTTAGTATTAGATTATTTTATTTAATATTAGTTTTTACTATTTTTGTTTGTTATGTTTTTTCTTTTTTTCGCAGGATTGCTCATTGCGGCAAATCCTTATCTTGCAGTAAAGGCTTATCCTAATAATTAAAATTGTGGCAAGATTGCTACGCAATACCTATGGCTAGACTACGACTTTTATTTACCCAACTCCAAAACTCCTCCTTACAGTCGTCAGACAATCGTAGCTGAACAAATAAAAGCTCCGTCGGTTTATTAAAACACAAAAATTATATTTTAATTATTTCAAAATACTAAGTTTTTATCCTTTGTTGGAAAAGTTTGTAATAAATTCATTATTTAAATAGGGATAATATAAATTCCATTATATTCCATAGATTTTCCTAGCATTTTCAGTAGTTATCTTAATAACTTCCTCTACCGAAATTTCCTTAATTCTAGCCACTTCTTCTGCTACATATTTTGTATAAATTGGCTCATTCCGTTTCCCTCGAAAAGGCACAGGTGTCAAATACGGACAATCTGTTTCCAGAACAATTTTTTCCAAAGGCAATTCCTTCACAAGCTCCTTTGTCTTTTTATTATTTTTAAACGTCAAAGTACCACCAATTCCCAAGTAATACCTATCTAAAAACGGTTTTGCCGCTTCTAAAGAACCTGGATAACAATGCAAAATTCCGCCAACATTTTTATAATCCTTCAAAACATCAAGCGTATCCTGCAAAGCTTCTCTTGTATGGATAACAACTGGTTTTTTTACCCTTTCTGCAAGTTCCATCTGCTTTCTAAATCCAGCAACCTGAACATCCTTCGGATCTTCCATCCAGTGATAATCCAGCCCAATTTCCCCAATTGCGACAACTTTTTTTTCAGTCAATGCCAATCTTTCCAGTTCTTTTTCTACTTCATCATTATATTTTTTTATATCCACAGGATGAACTCCAATTACTGCATTCACAAATGAATATCTATTCGCAAGTTCAATGCTTTTAAGTGAACTTTCCAAATCAAACCCAATGCTTACAATCCCTTCCAACTCATCTTCAATCCTTTTCATCACATCATCAAAATCATTTTCAAACTGTTTATCATAAATGTGCGTATGCGTATCAATTATTTTACTCATTTTAACAAGATAAAGTTATTCCAAAATTTCAGAATAACTTCATTTCCTTTCTAAATTTAATTTTTTTGATTTTACTGTTTTACAATCTTATCAAATATCCATTCATTATTTACTTTTTTCAAACTTATTGTTGCATTTTGATAAGTGAATATTTTTGTAGTCTTAACTTTTTCTATTGTAAAATCACTCATTAGTTGGAATAATGTTGAAACCCACTCAGGTTTTATATTTTTCTCTGGTGTAGTTTTTAAAATTTCTATTGGTTTCCCAGTTTTTTCTTTAAACCTCTTAGAAACTACTCTCATCATTTCATCTTCACTAAAGTTTCTACTATCTAATTCAGGAATCTTTATTTCAAGATCTAAATTAACTATGTCACTTGAAATATATTCAATTTTTTTTATGGAATATTGCGTATCATAAACAAGCTGTTTTGCCATCCCATCAGTTAACGCTATTCCAAGTCTTTGACTGCTTTGTGTAGTTAATTCTGCCTCTCTAATACCCGCAGCTTTCTGTTTTTCTACAAATTTTTCAAAAGCCTTTTCTATCCCTGCATTATTTTTCTCAATTTCTGACTGTTGAATTTTCACATTTGGATTAACTTCCACTTTGTAAGTTGCTGAAAATCCAAGACTTGCTGTTAGTAAAAATAATATAAATATTTTTTTCATAAATCTCCTTTTTATACAAAAAATTCAAACAATTTCAATTCCTACTCAGGATAATTTAAATTTTCTTCTCCCAAATTCTCCAACGTTTCCTCCAAATATTTCTTAGCCTCAAAGTTAGCCATCGGCAAGTTTTGATCCAAGTAATTTCCACATTCTATAGCAGTCGCTCCTGGGATTGCTCCTTTAAATTCTGCCATAAATTTGTAAAGTTCTTTCATTAAGTCAATAATGTCCTTTGATTCCAATTTTCCTTTTAAGATAAGATAAAATCCTGTTCTGCATCCCATAGGCCCAAAATATACGATTTCATCTTTCCAAGTTGGATGATTTCTCAAAAATGTTGCTCCCAAATGCTCCATTGTATGAAGTTCAGCAATATTTATTACTGGCTCTCTATTTGGTAATTTCATTCTTATATCAAAACTTGTCAAATAATTTCCATTAACTTCGTCTATTCTTGACACATAAATTCCTCTGTTTAATCTGATGTGATCTACTGTAAAACTTGCTATTCTTTCCATTTTTTCCACTTCCCTTTTGTATTTTTATTTTTTAAAATTTTTAATCCTTTTATCTTTCCACTTTTATTGAAGATTGTATTAACAAGTCCAATGTCTGTGAATAATCATAACCTTTTGAAGCTGTGCTTTTTGGCAATAAGCTGGCAGATGTCATTCCTGGCGATGTGTTTACTTCCATAAAATATGGTGTTTCTTCATTTACCACCATAAAGTCTATTCTTGCAAATCCTTCACATTTTAGCCCATAATAACTGTCTTTTGCAAACTTATTAATTTCAGCCTGCACTTTTTCAGGAAATTCAAATACATATTCATTTGCTCCACCTTTTGCATATTTTGATTCATAGTCAAAGTAATCTCCTGCAAGAGCCTCAATTCTTAGTGTCGGAAAAACTTCCCCACCAATCACAGGTACGCTTATTTCCACACCATGCAGAACTTCCTCAATCAATGCCTCCTTATCCATTCCAAAAACAAGTTCCAGCCCTTTTTCAAGTTCTTCCTGATTTTCCACAAAACTTACTCCAATACTTGAACCACCGTTATTTGGCTTTACTACAACACGATTTCCCAATTCTTTTTTTATTGTTTCAAAGTCAACAGTTTCACCTACACGTACACTTTTCCATTTTGCAATTCTAACTCCATATCCAGCCACAATTCTTTTTGAAAATTCCTTATCCATGCAGACTGCACTTGACATCACTCCAGGCCCGCTATAAGCCACTCCCAGACTTTGCAAAATCGCCTGTATTCTCCCATCTTCTCCAAATACACCGTGTAAAGCGATATAAACAAAATCCAGATTCAAGTCTTTTACTTTCTCAAAAACTTCCTTTTCTGAATCAATCACAATATCAAAAACCTCATATTTATCTCTATTCAAGTTTGCTACAATTTCACTTCCTGTCTTTAAAGAAACTTCCCTTTCAGTTGAAACTCCCCCACGTATTACTCCTACTCTTAATTTTGACATTTTCTCTTCCTTTCCAGTTTTTTTATTATAATAAATCTTCTTCATAATCAAATAACTGTTTGCTTTTTATAAAAATTTAAAATTTCTAACAACTACAATGTTTTTATAAATCTAATTTTTATCATTTTTCTCCAATATTTTTACGATAAAACTTTGATATTTTAGATTAAAAACACTGTATTCAGTTTGATTTCTGCATTATTAATTCTACAATTACCTAAAACAGTATAAACATAATTCCAAGCAAATCTATTTTATAAATTTTTAAAATCTTCTTTTCCAAAATCATATTTTTTACCGCAAAAATGGCATTCTACTTGAATTTTGCCTTCCTCTTCCAGAATTTTATCAATTTCTTCTTTTCCAAGCGTGATTAATCCCTTGTAAAACTTCTCTTTAGTGCAATTACATTTATACTCCAGCTCTGATTTTTCCAAAATTTCAAAATCTTCCACATAAACCTTTTTATGTGCACCATCAACATCAGTTTCTTCCTCAAATACAGAAATATCTTCATAAAGCAGTTCTACAATCTGCTCAAGACTCATTCCGCCTTCCAGAAGTTCAGTAATCGTCCTAATTTGCTGTAATTTATTTTCCAGTTTATCAATAAATCCGTCTTCCACACCTGGCAACAGCTGTATCAAATAACCTCCAGCCCTTTTTACTTCTCCATTTTCATCCAGTTTTACACCAAGTGCAACGACTGATTTTATCTGCTCTGATAAAAGAAAATAATGAGCAATTATATCTGCAATATCCTCTTCATTTATTTTTGTAACGCCAGAAAACGGATCACGCAGCCCCAAGTCCTTTATAACTTGCATTGTTCCATTTCCAATAAATCTCACTTGCCCAGTCTCATCTTTTATAAAATTTCCATTTTCGTCAATTATCTGATGAAATTTATCTTCAGGATTTCCAATATAACCTTTTACTTCCCCTTTCATATTCCCAGTCGCAAGCATATTTCCATAAGGTCCATCTCCATTTACTTTAACTGTCACTAAATCCTTCTCATTTTTCAAATCTTTCCCCATCATAGCTGTCGCTGTCAATAGTTTCCCAAAAATAGTTGTCGCTATCGGATCAAGTCCATGAATCTTCTTTGCCTCTTTTACAATCTCTGTCGTATCACAGACAAAAAATCTTGCACATTTGCTTGTCCCTCTAATTATTTCTGATTTTCCCATATTTTCTAACATCCTTCTTTATTTCAAAATTATAATTATTCCTACTCAAATCTAAATTCACTTAATTTTTATCAATTCAATCTCAATTTGATTAAAATTTATTTTTAAAAATTACATTATTAGAATATCATATTCTATACAAAAAAACAAGATAATTCATTTTCAAACCCAATAGAAAACAAAAAAATACCACCGTCTAAATCAACAATAGTATTTCTTATTCTCAATCAATTTTTCCTAACCAATTTCATCATCATAACAACCAATCCATCTTTAGAAATAAAATTATCTATCTTCTCAAAGCCAAATTTTTTATAAAAATCTATAAGTTTCTCTGAATTTTTACATTCTAACCATACATACCTAGCTGTCATAATTTTTTTTACTTCCAATAGTAAATAAAATGCCAAAGTAAGTAAATCTACACCTTTCACTTGAATTTCTTTCGGTAAATCATAATTTTTGCCTAATTGCCCTATTAAGTAACTATTTACAACTAAATGTCCATTTTCAAGTGTTTGTCCACTTTGCAACAATCTTTTCCTTTTACTGTTGCTTAATTTCTCTATTCTTTCTTTTGGTAAAATCAAACTTTTATTTGATAATGATAAATATCCAACTAATTTTTTATCATCAAATAACAAATGAGTTGTAGAAATAGACTTTTTTTCAATTTCTATTGCTTTATTATGTAAAAATTTTTCCACATCGTTATTTGTCAAACTTTTAAAACTATTCAAAAATTTATTTTTTATATTTTCTTCAGTATCATATCTCAACATTTCACTTAGTGTTATTATTTTCATCTATTAACCCCAATAATTCCTTTATTTCCCTTTCATCTGTTATTCTCTCCACTTTCACATCTGTTAAATTCGGTTTTCTGTCATTCTCTAACGCCTTTATTAAACCATCTATCTCCTCATCAGTCTTAAATTCTGGAAATCTAAAAAAACTCGATGTAGCCATTATAATTCCTCCCTTTTTTATTTTCTTACACTACAATTATACAATAAAAATATTTAAAAATCAATTTATTTTAATTTTTTTTTAATCAATATAAGAAATTTTTGTAAATAAAAAACAATCAAACTCACTTATAAAAGTAAAAGAATGATTGTTTCATTTAATAATTAAATTATTTTATTTATTTTGATTTCTAAGTTCTTCTGGTTTTTGTGATAATCCAGTTGATGGCCCTGTTTCTGGTAATTCTACTGCTGTTTCTTGCTCAGTTCCACCAAGTGTGTTTAAATTTGATAATGTTGTGTTTAATTTACCAAGTAAAACATCGATATTTTCTGCTGTTAAAACAATTTTTTCTCCATTTGCTGTTTTTTTAACTACAAATTTTGTAACATTTTTTGATTTTGGTTTTTCTTTTGCTTCAAGTTCTTCCTTAAATCTGTCTTCAACTGATAATGAATGTGTTCCATTGCTTGTAAAAGTCTCTTGTGTCATTTTTTTGAAAACTTGTAAGAATATTTTTTCAACATCTACATTTGTAACTTCAACAGTTACGATAGTAGTTTCATTATCTTGTTTTTCTGATTTAACTATTTTATATTCAAGATTTTTTAATAATGTCTTGAAAAGCAGTTCTTGAATTTTAGTATTGTATTTTATATCCAAATTTTCCTCAAAGCTGTCGTCTATTGCATATTTTGCCGCTTCTTTCATTTTTTCAGCCTTTACGCTATTAATAAATTTTGAAACTGTCGCATCAGGCCCTGATCCACAGCTAACTATACATAAAAGCATAAAAATCCCTAATAGTATTTTTTTCATCTATAACTCCCTTCTCTCTCTATTTATAATATTTTTTTATTATCTGTTATTTATTCTACATCATTTGAATTAATAAGTCAAGGAAGTTTTGAAATTTTGATAAGCGGTCAATAAATAAATTTAATTACCGTTCTATTTCCCAAATTCCTTTTCCAACTTTTTCATTCTCTTTACAAGTTCAGGCACTTTTCCCATGGCCATTTTCACTCTTAAATCTTCCATATGCTCACGAAGTGGATAACCAGACATCTGCTTTCCATCCGGCACATCATTAGTAACCCCAGATTTTGCTGCAATTACTACATTACTTCCAATTTTAAGATGTCCTGCCACTCCAACTTGCCCTGCAAGAGTCGAATTGTCTCCCACTTCTACACTTCCAGAAATACCAGTTTGAGCCACAATCAGACAGTTTTCACCAATAATGTCATTATGTGCAATGTGAACAAGATTATCAATTTTTGTACCTTTTTTTATAATTGTATCTCCAATTGCACCTCTGTCAACGCACGAATTTGCTCCAATTTCAACTTCCTCTCCTAATATTACGTGTCCAATTTGCTCAATTTTCACATTGTTTCCATTAATTTTTACAAATCCAAACCCGTCAGATCCTATCACAGCTCCCGGCTGCAAAATTGTACCTCTTCCGACTTTTGTAAATTCTCTTATAGTAACATTTGAATAAATTATGCAGTCATCTCCAATTTCAGTTCCTTCAAAAATCGATACATTTGGATAAATAACAACATTTTTTCCAATTTTTACATTGTGTCCAATATAAGTATTTATTTTTGAGACATTTGCAGTTTCATCAATTTTTGCAGAATTTTCTATCTGATTTTCAAATGGCTGCAATTTAGGCTTGAAATAATTCAGCAGTATTGGCATCAATTCTCTCGGATTACTTTTTACAACAATAAAGGTCTTATTTGCAGGTAAATTTGGCAAATCAGGAACAATTACAGCACCTGCATTACATTTATCCATATTTTTCAGCATTTTCTCATCCGCTGCAAATGTTAATTCCTTTTCATTTGAATGAAAAAATGGAGCAAGCCTTGTAAAATTTAATTCATCGTTTCCTCTGATTTCTCCGTTTATTAATTTTGCAATTTCTTTAATATTATACATTCTGGATCTCTCCTTTTTTATTTTTTATAAAATTATAGGGATGAAATTAATCACCCCTTATAATTATTTAAGTTTATATTTTTATTAGCTCAAAAAACTAGAATGATTGTCCAAAGCTAAAGTAGAACTTACCTTTATCTTTTTTCTCACCTTTTTTCTCAGGATCCATTGGCCAACCATAGTCAAATCTTAATGGACCAATTGGTGTATTCAATCTTACCCCAATTCCGTACCCTTTTTTAAGATCTTTGAAGTCATGAGCATCTTTTCTATTTGGTTTATAGATTTTCTTACCAGTACGAGGATCTCTTGACTCATTTTGCCAAGCATTTCCTATATCAAAGAACGCTACTAGTTGTAATGTATCATTAATTTTTGTTCTATTTTCGATTGTCGCATGGAATTTATCAAATCCATCAAATGCACTATAGTCATACCCACGTACAGATTCAGCTCCACCTATACTAAATCTTAGTGCTTCTGGAGTACCACTTCCTGTTGTTCCCCAAGCTGCTCTATACGCCATTACATTCTTATCACCAAAGAATGTTGGATGGTAGGCTCTTAAATCTACTTCAAACTGATCATACTTTCTAGGATCTTTTATAAGTTCTCCTCTTTCGTACGCCATTGTTCCATAGAATCCTTTTGTAGGACTAAATTTATTGTCTCTTGTGTCATAAGTTAATATTGGTCCCATTGCGAATAATTTATATTTATCATTTACTTTCTTATTAGCAAATAATTCTTTATAATTATCGAATCTTGCAATAAATCTTACATCAATATCGCTATTCAACCCTTTACCAATTTGCCAACGTGTTCCAATTTTTCTAACTTTTTCTACTTCATCAGCATCAGCATTATCATCTACAGATTGAGTCCAGTAAAACGATCCTCCAAGCTGAACTCTTTCAGTTCCTTTTAACCAAGGATCAAACCAGTTAAGCTCAAATGTCTTGTCTCCTTTGTTTGAAGCAGAAAGAGTAGCAGAAGCAGACTGTCCTCTTCCTAAGAAATTATCATCAGATAATTTAAGTTCTCCTACTAATCCAACAGATGTTCCATAAGAAATACTTCCATTAATTGTAGTAGTTGGACGTTCTTCTACAAGTAATTTTACAACTCTTGCATTTGGATCATTTTCTTTCCCTTCAAACACTGGAGTAATTTCAGTAAACATACCTGTTCTATAAAGCTCACTTATTGTAGATTTTATATTTTTAGTTTGGAAAACTTGTCCTGGTTTTATTTCCATATATCTTTCAAATACATAAGGTTTTGTTCTTAAAGTAGAACGTTTTGCAGATTGTCTTTCATTATCATTTTTTGAAGGAGCTTTCTGAACTTCTACAGAATCAACAATTCCTTCTGTTAAACCTATATTTACATTTCCTTCATTTGAAACATTTATCGTTTCAATTCTTGCAAGAGAATATCCATCTTTGTTATATAACTTAATTACTCCGTTTTCATCAGGATTCAATAAGTTTCCATTTAAGATTTCGCCTTTTTTTACACCCAATGCTTTTTCCAATTCTGAATTTTTGTAAAGTGTATTACCTTCAAAATTTATACTTTGAATAATTGGATTTTCCTGAACTTCGTAAACTATTGAAACAGTATTATCGGTTTTTCTATCAATTTTTGGATCAACTTTTGCAAAATATCCTGAATTAAATATTTTTTGTGCTCCTTCAAGTGCTTTTTGAGGTATAAAAATATCTCCAGGTTTTACTGGCAAGTCTTTCAAATATTCTTCCTTGCTACGTATTTTTGTTCCTTCAATATCTACACTTGATATTGTGTATTCTGTTTCTTTTTTCATTTCTTCCTGAACTTTTTGTCTTTCCAGAATTGCTGCCGCATTTTCAGCTTCTGCAACTTCAACTACTATATTTACAGAATTCCCCTGAATCTTTGGATAAACATTTGCTTCTGTTATATATCCTAATCTTTTAAGTGACAAGTAAATATCACTCAAGCTTTTATTCGAATAATTATCTCCAGGTTTTACTGGAATTTGTGATAACAGATATTCAGAAGATATTTCTTTTGTTTGTGAAATTTGAATTGAACCAACTTTTAAATCGTCTCTTGTTTCAGCTTGAGTTTCAAATATATTATTTTTTCCTTTTGCCTGACGAATCGAAGTTCTTTTACTCTTTATCTTCTTACCTTTCTCATCTCCTATTTCATTACCAATTTCTACCTCTTCAGGAATATATTGAATCTTATTAACATCTGAAATTTGGTCTTCGTTGTCTTCTTCCTCTTCCACTTTATTGGCTGTACTATTTTTTCCATTATCTGCCAATTCTTTTGTTTCAGTTATTCTGCTTTTTTCTTCAGCCTGCGTTACCTTATTTACAGATACAAATAAAGTTACCGCAATAATCAAAGCATAAATCTTACTTTTCAATTTTTGGTTTGACATTTTTCCTCCTATTTTTTTAATGTTTCAAGTTTTTTCTTTCTAAATATTTTTCTTAAAATATCTCCGAACGTATCAGCTCTTGTTGAAAAATCAATTCCAAAATAATAATTTATTCTTGATCCATTATTCATATTCGTACTTACTCTGCTTTTGTTTATACTTTCTCCTCCAACTCTTAAGTCTAAGCCATTTGTAACATTATAGCTCAACCAGGCGTTGTAACCAATTGGATCTTTTTCCTCAGAATTTGAACTCTGATATGGAAATTTGACTGATGCATTCCAAAATAGTTTATCCTTATATAAATTATCCTGTATTGTAAGTGTAGTTGCTGCACTATATTTTCCTGTTTTATTTGATTGTTTAAGATTTGTTGAAACAGAAAATTTAGATACTTTCAGTATATCTCTAATTTTACCAGTTACTGACGAAAAAATCAACTCATTTAATGCAGTATTTACCAAAGAGCCTGCAACGACTAATCCATCAGCTGAATTTTCATCATTTTTTTCACCTGGTTTTTTAGGGCTATTTCCAACTACAGTATTAAATGCAAGTTGTGATATTATTTCTTCCCTAGTTTTTCCAGAAGATGATGAAAATTTAATTTCAGGAGAATTTATATTTCCGCTTACATTTATATCTATTCTATCTCCATTTACTATTGTACTCGCATCAAATATTACAAAAGGATTTGATATAGAGGATGCTGTACCGTTAGTCGATGGAGTAAATCTTATTTCTGCACCATCTATTTTAAAATCATTTCCGTTTACAGAAAATGAACCTCTTGTAATCATATATTCTCCATCTATTCCGATTTCCTTATTAGTATATGTGATTTCAGAAGCTCCTTTTACAGTTCCTTCTATATTTCTTACAATACTTACGTTAGGAATATTTATTTTCACATGGTTTCCTGTCCGTACGTTTAGATTAACTGTATACTGCTTTAATATTTTGTCAATTACTTCTTCGACAATTCCTTCTACAATTGTTTTTTCTTGCTGTTTTTTAGCTTTTTGTTCTGCCGAAGCAGTTTTTGTTTCAGAATCCGTTCCACCGAAATTTGGCAATTCTCGAATTTCTGCATTATCAACGACAAAATTTCCAAATAGTCTATTTTCAGTAAACACTGCATCTCCAGTAAGTGCAAAGTCTATCCCTTTTCCATAATGAAGTCCAACATTATTAAGATTGGCATTTAATTCAAATTTTCCAAGTTCCAGCCTCTTCGTCTTCATAAAATCAGCAGGAATTGTTGGAACATCCAAATCTCCTGTTACTTTAAAAGTTCCACCATTATATCCACCATCTAACCGATTTACAACAAGTTTATTATTTTTCAAATCAATATTAGCATTTACATTGTCAACAAGTGTTAATTTATCTTTTGTCTTATAGTTAAATTTATCTAATAAAATATGCCCTGTTGTAGATTCACTTGAAATAACCGCATCTATGTTTGCAATCCCACTTGCTTGTTCTACATCTTTATTAAGTCCTAAAAAATCAAGGTTAAAATCTTTTGCTAGCATAGAAACATTATATTTTATTGGTGAAAATTGAACATATCCATTTACAAGAAGCGGATTATCTTCATATTCTAAATAAAATTGACCGATATTCAAGTTTTTTTCATTAGCCTGTAAATCAATGTCAACATTTTTTACTGGGAATCCACTAAGTTTAATTTCATCCGATTTTATCTGAACTCCTGTTACAAAATTTTCAAAACTTCCGCGATACATAAATCCGAAGTCAATGTCTCCGCTATATCCTTTATCCTTTAAATCTTGTACAGAATCTAGTGAAAACTTCTGTTTCTCTATCCTATAATCAATATCTACATTTGCTAGATCAAATTTAGTATTTGTCTCAAACAATGTTTCCTGGTTATCCCCAATAAATTTAAGTTTCTGCAAATTAAACGTTCCATATTTGAATAATTTATCTATATCTCCATTAGAATATTCAAGTTCTGCAACAACATGTGGAATTCTATAAGTTTTAAAGCTCATATTACCAAGAATTACCTGTCCTGCCAAATTAAAGTTGTTCAAATCACCCTTTAAACTAAGATCTGATCTTGTTCCAAATGTTAAATCCTTCATTTTTAAAAGTTTTGGAATATCAGGCTCATTTAAGCTAATCCCAATGTCTGAAATACCAGTCTTCAAATCATAAGTTCCATATAGGCTGTTTTCACGTAAAGTTACATTATCAAAATTTACAACTCCGTCTTTTATGCTAATTTTTGCATTTGTATCACCTACATAGTTTGAATTTATTGACGTTATCGCAGATGGCATTGTTATTGCTCCTGAAGGTTTATCTACTGTTCCTGATAAATTTGCATCCAATGTTCCAACTTTTAAATTAATTTTTGGTCCAGAAGTATTGTAAAGCACATAATCTTTCAATCCAGCATTTATGTCCATTTTACCAGTTTTTATATTAAACTTACCGCTGGCATTTAAATTTTCATTCTGAATACTTGTGATATTTACAATATTGTCTTTTATTCTCAGATTTCCACTTACATTTTTAAGCCTCTGGTAACCAAACCATAATTCATCTACATTTGTATTAATTGTTATATCCAAATTCGCTAAATCATTGATTTTACCACTAGCATTTAATTTTTCATATTCTCCTAGATATTCTCCATAAGGGCTGTAAAGATTGTATGTTCCAGAAATTTTATTTCCGTTTCCACTAATTTTTGCTGTAAGTGTTGCTGGCAATTTTGCCTTATCCAATCCTTTGAAATTATAGCCATTTGCTCTTAACAATTTTGCAATATCTACATTTTTAGGTAATTTTAATGAATAAGAATGTTTCATATCTGAAGTTGTAATTCCTGAGATATTTACCGTTCCGCCACCTTTTATTCCAGCTGTTCCACTAATACTGTAATTTCCATTATGTATTCTTATTTTAGCATTTACAGTGTTTACAAACGGCATTGACAAATCTTTTATTTTCGCATTAATATGTCCGGAACGCAGCACATTTTTTTCATTAAATTTTACAACTAAGTTGTCTACATCAGGATTTATTGTGTAGTTTTTCCCACCATAATTTACAGTGAAATAACTATTACTTCTAGCATTTACCACTACTGTCTGTGCTTTAGGATTTACAACATAATTTCCATTCAGTGCTTTTGACCTTACTGTTCCTGTTATAATGTTCTTAGCAGAAATTTGGGCATTTCCAGTAATTGTCTTGATGTTAAAATCTGACCCTAGATTATTTAAGACATAATCCCCTGTTCCAGTTTTCTTTTTCAAGTCATACACAAATTTTCCAATTTTAACATCTTCATTAACTCTGAATCCTGAAAATTCCTGATCAAACAAAAATGCAGTATCAGTCAAAGTTAGTTTTTCATCAGCAATTTTCATATTAGTTTTTATATTTTGAAAATTATAATTTGAAATTTTTATATTATCTGAAGAAAATTTACCATTAAGTGTAGTTTTTTTGTTTTTGGTATCAGCATTTACTTCAAGATTTCCTGTAACCAATCCTTCAGCCTTAATTTTTGAATCCTTGATTATTTTATACCGTGCAACTTGTTCAAAAGGAAGTTTATCTGTAACTAATTTTAAATTTAATTTCTGATTCTGCACAAGATAAGTTAATGCTATAGTTACTGGACTCTCATTTAATTTAGTATCGGCATTAACCGTAATCCTGTCTTTCTTCAAATCAATTAAAGCGTTTACATTATCAATATCGCCATCTAAATCTACATATCTTAGTTTACCATTTTTAATTTTGAGACTTCCTAATGCTTGTGTTGTTTTCTTGATTTTATCATTTTCTAACTTTAATACACCAGTAAGCAGTCCACCTTTTGCCTTAATCATTTCAAGCGGCACATATTGTCCCAGCTCTTCAGTTATGCCAACATTCTCAAAACTAAAGTTAAGCCTGAATTCCTTTCTTCTTTCATCACTGTTTTTTATTTTATCAAACATTGAATAAATCGACTGTTTAGACTTCAGAAGCTGTTTTAATTCAATTTTTACAGCCTCAACTGTTCCATCTTGATTTTTATTTCCAGAACCTTTTGCAACAAGTGAAAAACCTCTTGACTTAGCAGTTTCGAGTCTTCCATTCACTTTTGTCAATCTTTTTGATATTTTTTTATCAAAACTTGTATCTGTATAATTCAAAGTTGCATTATGAATGTGAAGTTTTCCAATTCTGCTTGTCGGATCATATGTTTGTTTCTTTTTAGGATCTTTTTTTATTACATAAAAAATATTAAAATCATTATTTTTTCTACGTTCCAGATTTACAGTCCCGTTATAAACATCAATTCTATTAAGCCGAGTTGGCATAAGCAAACTAATTCCAGCTGTAGTTCTTTTACCATCGATAACAACATTTCCAGCAATATCTTTAACCTTTAAATTGTCAATCTGAATTTTGTTAAATCCTATCAGCTTAACATCTTTAAATTCAACATTCAGTCCACTACTTTTCAAGATTGAAGTCAACATGCTATTAAAATTTTTAGTTGAAATATATAACTTTAATCCAAATAAAGACATCAAAAGAAAAATAAATACAATTAAAGATTTCTTTATGTATTTCATCTCACGTTTTTTCTACCTCCTCTTCTATTATTTTGAAAAGGATAATTATTTTCATTGTCCTAGTTTTCTATTCTAATTTTCTTTCATCATTTTGTATCCAAAAGAAAATATCCTTTTTATTTTATCACAATTTTGCATAAAAATCTATTATTATATGTGTTTTTTTCACTTAGAGTTCTATTATTCATTATTTTTGCTCTGCTCATAAAAAAAATAAGTATTTTCAACAATAAAAGTCAAAAATACTTAAATAATTTTTATATTTTTTTTACTCTGAACAATGGCTGTCCATATTCGACTTTTTGCTCATTGCTTACTAATACCGCTTCTATTTCACAGTCAAAGTCGCAGTTTATTTCATTCATCAGTTTCATTGCTTCTACAATACAAACTGGCTGCCCTTTTTTTACTGTATCTCCTACACGCACGAATGCAGGAGTTTCTGGAGAAGCCGCTGAATAGAAAGTTCCTACAATTGGTGAAGTGATAAAACTTTCTTCATCCGGTTCTTCCACAATTTCTGTTTTTCTTTCTATATTTTTTTGAACATTCTGAATTTCTGAATTATTTTCACGCTTTAAATTGATTTTTAAATTGCCTTCTTCTACAGTAATCTCTTTAAGCGTTGATTTTTCTATGATTTCTACTAATTTTTCAATTTGTTCTAAATCCATCTTAATTTTCCTTTCTGAAAAATATATTCAATTTTTCCTCAAAACCAAATTATAAAAATTAATAATTTAGAAAATTGAGTTAAAATAGCCTTACTTTTATAATAACTTATTCAAATAACGTCTTAAGCCTTTTGGACACAAATCTCACATCTAGCACTTCCTTGCAAGGTGCATGAATTTTTTTTCTAAACTGAGTAAATTCATTCATTTCTTCAATCAAAAGATTTTGTGCTTCTTCAACACTGATTGCTTTAAAACGAATTTTATGGTCTGCTTTTCTTTGCACTAATTTTGGCAAATCTACTGTTGCAACTGTGGCTATTTTGGGATATCCTCCTGTTGTCTGCCTGTCTGCCAGCAAAATAATAGGTTTTCCATGTGCAGGAACCTGTATAGCTCCCAATGCTATTCCGTCCGATATTATGTCAGCCGACTCTTTATGAGCAATATAAGGCCCTTCTATCCGGCATCCCATTCTGTCAAAGTCGTTTGTAATTGTAAATTCGCTGTTTAAAAAAGTTTTTTTACCTTCGTTTGTAAACAGATTATCTTGCGGTCCCATTATTACACGGATTACCTCATCTTCCTGATTAAATTCATCTAAATCAAGTGTTCTTGAAAGGAAATATGGTAAATACCGTCTTCTTATCCTAAAAGAAATATAATCCCCTTCTTTTAAATTACGTCCTTTAAAACCACCGATTCCGCACTTTATATTCGTAGAACGGCTTCCCATTATTACAGGGATATTTAAGTAGCACGAAAAAGCTATATAACCTCTCACACCTGTTCTTGCACCTTGAAATTCAAGCACATCGCCTTTATTAATATAAATTGCAGTATACATTGGAGCTGGTTTTTTATTGATTAATGGCTGAAAATCTCCACCCGTTATTGCAATTATTGTTTCGCTTGTAAATTCAAGCGTGGGACCAATCATTGTAAATTCAAGCACAGCTTCATTTTCAGGATTGTCAATAAGCATGTTCGCAATTTTAAAGGAACGCACATCCATAACTCCAGATGTTCCAAAACCTTGACTTTGATATCCTGTTCTACCTATATCCTGAACAGTTGTCAAAAGCCCTCCCTTTAACACACGAAATCCCATTATTCCACCTCCTCTTTATGCACAATGCATTCATATTTATTTTCTTCCACTTCTTTTTCAATTTTTTCAAATTCTGCTTCTGAAATTGGTACAAAACGTATATAATCTCCTGCTTCAAATAAAACAGGAACTTTTCTGTCAGAATCATACGTTTTTACTGGTGTCTTTCCAATCAATTGCCATCCTCCTGGTGATTCCAGCGGATAAATTCCAGTTTGAGCACCTCCAATTCCCACACTTCCAGCAGGGATTTTTATTCTTGGATTATCCAATCTTGGTGTATGAATCCTTTCATCAAGTCCACCTAGATACGAAAATCCTGGTAAAAATCCAAGCATATAAATCAAATAATCCTTTGAACTATGAATTTTTATAACTTCTTCAATTGAAAGACCTGCATTTTTAGCAACAAATTCCAAATCCGGCCCGTATTCTCCGCCATAACAGACTGGAATTTCATATACTTTTTTAGTTTTTGACTTCATATCCAAATTTAATTTCATTATTTTATTCACTCTATTCAATAACTTTCCATAACTAATAACACGTGGATCATAATGAATAAGGAGCGAGCAGAATGCGGGTATCATATCCATCACCCCTTCTATATGCTGTTCCTTTATAAGATGTGCGAGTGAAGTAATTTTTCCATTTATCTCAGGCGATATAGTTTTTGGGAATTCAATTAAAATTGCCGAATCTCCTTCAGGAAGTATTTTTATGCCTTCCGACTGTTTCCCTGTCATTCTTATACCTTCTTTCTGTTTTAACTAAATAATTTTGTCAAGCTTCCCAGTGACACTACTCCTAAATAAGCTGTAATTAACACAACTATTATTCCCAGTATCAGCAATACTTTCGGATGTCTGTAATTTTCACCCATAATTGATTTATTTTGCGAAGCAACTAAGCAAATTCCTAAAGTTACTGGTAAAATTAATCCATTTAATGAACCTGCTAAAATTAATAATGTAGCAGGATTCCCCGCAATTGCCATAATAATTGTAGAAACAACAATAAATCCTATTATTACCCATTTTTCATGTTTTTCAATATTCTTGTTAAATGTTTTTAAAAAGGACACTGAAGTATATGCTGCACCAACGATAGAAGTGATTGCTGCACTCAACAGAACCAGACCAAAAAATCTATATCCAATTTCTCCGGCTCCTTGACGAAACGCATCTGCCGCAGGATTTTCAGCTGCCAAAGACACTCCTTTAACTACCACTCCTAATATTGCCAAAAATAGCAGAACTCTCACAAGAGTTGCAATTCCTATTCCCATAATTGAGCTTCTATTGATTTCATCTAGATTTTCTTCTTTTGTAATTTTTGCATCAATTAGTCTGTGTGCCCCTGAAAAAGTAATATATCCTCCAACAGTACCACCAAGAAGGGTCAAAATTGCAGGAATTAAGTTTGAAATACTTTCACTTGGTAAAAAAGTATCTTTAACAGCAAGCCCAATTGGCGGTTTTACAATTAAGATAACAATAAATATTACGATTATCATACATCCACCAAGCACTTTTGTAAGTGTATCCATAGCCTTTGCCGCATTCTTTAATAAGAATATTGTTATTGCAACGCCGCCAGAAATAAAATATCCCGCCATTTTAGGAATACCTAGCAATGTATTAAATCCCAATGCGCTTCCACCAACATTTCCAATATTAAATACAAGTCCACCTAAAGCTACAAGAAATGCTACAAAATATCCAAGTCCTGGCAAAAGTTTATTTGCTATATCCTGTCCACGCATCTCACTTACACAAAGCACACGCCATACATTAAGCTGAACAATCATAGAAAGCAAAACTGATATTAGCACTACAAATCCAAAGTTTGCCTTATAGCTATTTGTAAACTTGGCAGTTTGTACTAAAAATCCAGGCCCAATTGCAGATGTTGCCATAATAAAAGCCGCCCCTAGTAATACACTTGTGTTTTTGCTTTTTTGCATTTTCACATTTTCTCCACTCATAATTCTTACCACCTTTTCTAAAATTTTTTAAATATTCAAGACTAAAACCTACGAATCTTTTAACAATTTCATACACAGTTTACTGGACATTTTAAACTGCTATTATTTAATTGATAAAATTCTTTCACTAAATTTTGGTCACAGAATATTTGGTATAATATGTTACAATTATAGTATATAAATTATATATTGTCAAAGGTTTAATAATATATTTTTTATATGCTTGATTGGCTTTTTATAATACTTAATTTTTCTTTATATAAAACTTTAATTTATTTAGCTAAGTTGTTTATTATAAAAATTTATACAATAAATAATTTTGTAATCAAAATAAATTTGTTGACTTTTTATATAACGCGTGTTATATTATGATGTACTTAGATTTTTATTATTAAATTTATTTAACTTACATCTTTAAATATGATAAAATTATATATATAACAAGGAGGAATCATATGAAATTAAAAATAGTTATTATGTCGATTTTGACTGCCATTTTTGCAAATGCTGCAAGTATTGACTATTTGTCAAACAATTCGGCTTCATATTTTCAAAATCCATCTCAAACAGGAAAAATTTCTGTAGAAGGTATATTTTATAACCCTGCGGGAACTGCTTTTTTAGATGATGGAACTTATCTTAATGCAAACCTTCAAAACTCAATGGTTGATGAATCAATGACATTAAATGGAAAAAAATTAAGATCTCACAGATATGCAGGTGCACCATCATTCAATGTTTTGTACAAAAAAGATAATTATTCACTTTTTGGAAATTTAAGTGTTATCGCTGGTGGAGCCACTCTTCGTTATAATAATGGAGTTGCTGGAATCGAACTTGCTGGAGAAACATTTAACAATATTACAGGTGGAAGACTTAGAGCAAAGGTTGTAAAAAACCGTTTTACTGGGCAAAATCGTTACTATCAATTAATGCTTGGTGGAGCTTATAAATTTAATGACACATTCTCAATGTCAGGTGGCCTTAAATATGTTTATGCCCATAGAAAATTAGATGGAGAAGCACAATATGAATACAATACTTTAGTTGGTTCAGCAATTGGTCTTAACAAAAATTATCTGTCAATGAATTCAAAACGTGATGCAAAAGGTATTGGCGGAATTATAGGATTTGATTACAAGCCTACTGATACTTTAAATTTTGCAATAAGATACGAAACACCTGTAAAATTAAAATTTAAGTCAAAAGCACAGGAAGATAACAAGATGATGTTAAGAGGACGTCCTTTAGGAATTTCATTCTTTTATCCTGAATATGCAGATGGATTCCAGTCAAGACGTGACTTGCCAGGAGTCTTAGCATTAGGAGTTTCAAAGGATATTAACAAATGGACTTTGTCAAGCGGATACACACACTACTTCAATAAATCTGCGAAAATGGATAGATTTAAATATAACGATGGATATGAAATAAACTTTGGAGTAGATTATAGAATTAATGAAAAATTTACTTGGCATGCTGGATTTAACTATGCAGATACAGGAGCAAAAAGAGAATCATTCTCTGATGTGGAGTATGCAATAAACTCACAAATCTACGCAACAGGACTTACATATAAGCCAACAGAGTCTTCAGAATGGAAATTTGGAATTGCTCACGTAAGCTACAATTCAGCTAACGGAAAACGTGAACAAACTTCACTTCCTAGAATCTCCATTGATAAATCAAAAGTAAAATATGACAAAAACGTAAACGTATTCACATTGGGATACACACACAAATTCTAATAATTTTAAAAAGCTTTCTCTAAAATAAAGACAAATATATAAATTCTAGCCTGAAACAAGAATAAAGAGCTAGACTATAACTACAACCAATCCATTTTTTAGGTGGATTGGCTATAGAACTCTAAAACAGCCATTAAACTATCAATTTTGGGCTGTTTTTTTATTATTTTTTATTCTACAAATAACTTTTTTAGCAATATTTGACACAAAAATATTTTTATAGTAAAATAATTTTATATCAAAAATAATAAAAGAAAGAAGGACGAATTATGTTAAAATACCTTTTTGACGGCGGAATATTTATGTGGGTAATTTTACTTGCCTCAATATCTGGACTTGCTGTTATTATTGAAAAAATGTATACTTTTCTATCAAAAGAAAAAAAATTGTCAGAAAATGAGAAAAATCAGCTTTATAAAGCACTTAGAACTGGAAATAAGGAAGAAATTTTAAAACTTTGTAAAGATAAGACTGATTCTGTTTCTAAAAGTGTGACAAAAATTGTTTCTAATATGGATATTAACTTTGATGAGCTTGATAATTCACATAGACAGGTTATCGAGGGTATCATAAGTGAAAGTATTTTAGAGCAGACTACTGAACTCGAAAAAGGTATGAGTTTATTGGGAACAGTTGTAAATGCTGCTCCTCAACTGGGACTTCTGGGAACTGTTACAGGAATGATTGCAGCCTTTTCAGCCCTTACCCGAAATGGTACAAGCACAGCAAAAATAGTGGCTGGTGGAATTTCAGAAGCACTTTACACAACTGCGTTTGGATTAATAGTTGCAATACCTGCATTAGTCTTTTATAATTATTTTAACAGACGGATTGATGTTATTGTGGCGGAAATGGAAAGAGCGGCATTGCAGTTTTTGAGTCGAGTAAAAGATTGATTTTTACAACCTTTTATTCTAATCTTAGATTTAAAATCCAAACTAATTTTATCTGATTTAGATTAGTTTAACTTCAAACAAATTATAAGTAAAATTTACAAATCAAATTTCTTAGGAGAAAAATATGAAATTTTCTAACAGACGAAAACGTCAAAATGTTGATATATCAATGTTAAACTTAATTGATGTAATTTTTATGCTGCTAATATTTTTTATGCTTGCAACTACATTTAACAATTATTCCCAATTTCAGCTGTCAGTTCCCAAAACATCAGCACAGCTTGAAAAAAAGGAAGATACAAAAATAGAAGTAATCGTAAATAAAGACAAAAAATACTTCTTAAAAATAGATGACAAAACTAGGGAACTTTCCCAAAATGAAATAGCTTCCGAATTTTCAAAATTACCAAAGGAAGCATTAAAAAATATAACTTTAACTGCCGACGAACATTTGGAATATAAGGACATTGTGGATACGATGAGTATTTTAAAAAATATGAACATAGAAAATATAAGTTTAAATATTCAAAATAAAAATTAAAACTATATAAAATTAGATATTTAAAGAAAACGAATGAAGGTGAAAAATGAAATATTACATAATTTCAGCTGCAATAAACTTGGGAATACTCCTTATTCCAATTGCAACTCCAGTTTTAAAACAGAAACTTGAAGAAAAAAAAGAAAAGCAGACTATTGTTGTTGACTTAAAAAACAGCATTTTAGAAGAAAATAAGACAAAAAGCACAGCTGATACGGATAGCAATGAGGAAAGTAACGGAACGTCTGGGTTACAAAAGGGAAATCTACCAAATAAAAACAATGCAATTTCCGAAGCTAAAAACATAGAACCAAGTAAACAGCCTAAAAATCCAAAACAGCCCGAACTTTCACCATCACAACCAATACAGCCAAAACAACCACAGCAAACATTACCACAACCTCCCAAAGTACCCCAAGAGACCATACCAAAAGAACAACCAAAACCTACATCACACCCAATTATCCCACCAGTTACCTCCACCCCTAAAAATGCTACACAACCAGTAATTTCACAATCCACAGGAAATTCTGCCAGCACAAAACCAGTACAAAACACCATAACTGCTTCAAACTCCACTATTTCCAGTAATTCTGGACATAAAAACACTCTCTCAAATTCAGGAGTTTCACATGGAAACAAAAATGGAAATACTGCTAACGGAAGCTCTACAGGTAACAAAAACGGAAATGGAACAGGAACAAGCGGAAATTCAACTAGTTCTGGAAATGGAAACGATAAAAAGTCTGGAAATACACGAGGTGGTGGATGTCATGAAGGTACTGATTTTTCAGTTTCATACAGAGAAACATTGGAAATGCCACAAGGCAGTCAACGTTTAAACAGAGAATTTAATGTTGTTGTAAATGTTACAGTAAAATTTACTAGAGGTGGCGGCATCTCAGTAATTTCAGCTTCAGGAGCAAGTTCTATTTTTCTAAATGAAGCCAAAAGAGCCGCTAAAGGAATAAGAATAAATTTCAAAACTAACAATTGCTCATCTGGAGTAATAACAAAACCATTTAGATTTAGAAAAACTCACTAAATATATTTCAAGCAAAATTTCGTTAGAAGAAAAATAGCTGTTTGAGCTTTTGAAATAAACTTTAAGTTAAATAAAATTAATTGGATTAAAATAATTTGTATTCAAAAGCGAGTTCTATTTTTCTTTTATAAGAAAGTTTTGCGTAAAGTGGGGTAGTTCGTAGAACGTTTCGCCATTAATCTCTAAGTAGTAGTAAACTATACATGTAAAAATAATTTTTATTGCGAAAAACGGCATGGCGTCTGATGCCCTTACGTTAAAAAATATAAAAATTATAAATTAAAGAAATAATTATTAATCAAACTAAAAATAGAAAATTAAACTTTTTCTTAATATCATTTATAAAAATAAATAGAAAAAATTTTGAATTTGTGTTACACTTTAAAAGTAAAAAAATTTTAATAAAAAAGAGGAAAAAACATGGAAAAAAGAACTGAAAAATTATCAAGAATTTTAAATGAACTGAATATTGATGGATTGTTTATTACAGATTTGTATAACCTTCGATATTTTACTGGGTTTACTGGGACGACTGGAGTCGCTCTTGCGACAAAAAACGGAAATTTTTTCTTTTCGGATTTTAGATACAAGACACAAGCGACTAAACAAGTTAGTGAAATGGGATTTGAATTTGTGGAAGTTTCACGTGGTTCACTTCAGACAGTTGGAGAATATATAAAAAAATTTGGGCTAAAAAATGTGGGATTTGAAGATGTGAATGTCTCATTTTCTCTTTATCAAACGATAAAAGACATTTTCAAAGTGGAATTAGTGCCAGTTGGAAATAAACTTGTAATGGAAAGAATGGTAAAATCAGAAGAAGAAATTGCACTTATTAAAAAAGCTGTAGAAATTAGTGATGTGGCTTTTTCAGAAGCTTTAAAAATTATAAAGGAAGGCGTTTCTGAAAAGGAAGTTTCTTCATATATGGAATACATTCAAAGAAAATTAGGTGCTGATGACCGTTCATTTACTACAATTTTTGCCAGCGGATACCGTTCAGCTATGCCACACGGAGTAGCTTCTGACAAAAAGATTCAAAAGGAAGAATTTATTACAATGGATTTTGGGGCATATTATGAAGGATATGTATCAGATATGACAAGAACTGTTTACTATGGAGACAATATTTCTGATAGACACGTAGAAATTTATAATACTGTTCTAGAAGCACAAATATTGGGTGTCAATACTATAAAAGAAGGAATAATGTCAGATGATGTTGACAAAGCTGTTAGAAACTTTTTAACTGAAAAAGGATACGGCGAATATTTTGGACATGGACTGGGACACGGAATCGGTGCTGAAATTCACGAATTACCTTACTTATCAAGTGCTTCACACATTGAACTAAAAGAAAACATGGTTGTAACTTCTGAACCAGGACTTTATTTTGACGGATGGGGCGGAGTTAGAATTGAAGATGACGTTGTAGTTAAAAAAGATGGTAGAGAAATATTAAATAAAAGTAATAAAGAATTAATTATTTTACGTTAATTTTATTTTCCATTTACGTAACGAATTTATTACAAACTTTTTCAATAAAGGATAAAAAATTAATATTTAAAGATAATTTTAATAAACCGACGGAGCTTTTATTTGTTCAGCTACGACTGTCTGACGACTGGAAGGAGGAGTTTCGGAGTTGGACAAATAAAAGTCGTAGTCTAGCCATAGGTTATTGCGTAGCAATCTTGCCATAATTTTAATTATCAGGATAAATCTTTATTGCAAGGTAAGGTTTTGCGGCAATGAGCAATCCTGCGAAAATAAATAAAGAAAAGACATATAAAATACTAAATCTCATTAGAGAAGAGGGAATGTCCCATAAATTAAGGCACTCCCTTATTTTTTTAAAAATACATTTTTTTAAATAATGTTGGACACACTTCTTTCATACTGTTTGGAAATTTTGCACACCAGTGAAATATTATTTTTGGATACTTTTTGTTAATATAGCCTATTTTTCTTTTATAATTATTCAATTTTTTATTATAATTATCAATAAAATTATCTTGAAAAATAGTTTTACTATTAACTTTGTAACTTTCCTTGTTTAAAATATTGTGCGAGCAGTTTTTTCTTGAAAAAGCATAGGCTGGAATAAAAGCAAAGTTTTCATTTTCAAAATAATTTGTCATAAATTTTGCTTCAAAAGATATGTTTATATATTTTGATAAATTATCCTGATTTTTTATAATTGAATGATATATTTTTTCTCCCTGCGAAATCAACCATAGCCTAAAAAAATCAAAACTCCAGCTCGCTGTGTCGCCGTTTACAAGATACGAGGCACACCACAACTTTTCATTATAACTTTCACGCATTAATTCAAATGTAATTATTTCAAAATCAAAAATTTCCTCATCTGTTTTTTTTGATAGAATATCTATTAAATAGTCTACAAACTCATTATTATTTTTGGCTTTTTTATGCGATATGGAAATGTATTTCCAAAACTCTTCACGTTTCATTTTAAGTTTTGTAGCAAAATTTCTTATAGACATCTTTGTCACACCTCTTTTCTTTTCTATCTTTTATATTTCCCCATATTTTATTAATTATTTTTATAAAAATTTATTTTAAAATCAACCTCATAAATTCCGTCTAATTTTTATTAATCTGACTCTAAACACTTTCAGGCATATTCAAACTTTGAGTAATAAATGCAATAAATACAGCTGTAATCTTATTATCTCGTCTATTTCTAAAAAACAGCCCTCCATCAGAATACGAAGCATCATTTTTCCTAAAATTATCCACACTTCCCTGATTCATATGAATATCATGCAACCCTTTCCCATTCGCATAAAGCCTTCCAAACGCAATCACTTCATAATCATCATTATTCATAGCCTGCACAACATTCTTTTCAATAATCCCAGTCAAGTAAATACTTGTTACATCAAACCCCTTCATCTGTATCATCTTTTCGTGTGGAAAAAGTTTCATTCTAATATAATCCAGATATAAATCCTTGTGACATTCTGTAATGGCATTTTTTTGCAATAGCATTTTACGGACAATTCTCTTTCGGCAATTATAATTCTCATCATAATAAACCTTCAAATTGGAAGAAACTATCTCATTCATCTTCTCATAAATACTCCCAATATTAACCGCCAAATCATATCTTTTCCCCTCATCATCCATCGCCACAATATGATAATGTGCCCTTTTATCAAAGTCGTACCATTTATCTATAACTTTTCCTCGAAACATCACATATTTTTCCATATTTTCCTCTTTACTGCATATCTGAACTTTTACTTTTTCTCATTATAAGTATAACATATTTTTTATGAAAGAAAAGGGATTGGGAATTTTATTAAATAAATTTTTTAAAATTACAAACAAAAAAAATAATCGCTGTCTTTTACAACAACGATTATAATTTTTTTTATTTAATTAACTGGTATAACTATTGAATAATCTTCTGTCCATTCTGTCCATTTTTCAGGTGTCAATGTTACCAAATCTATTTTTTTCATAAAATCGTATGGTTCTTCATAACTTTGTAGTGAGGTATTATCAATTAAATTTTTAGGAGCCGTTTTATCATTAATTCCTAAGTCAAATCCATGTAATAATGCTATTTTAGAATACATTAATACATAAATATTCAAATAAAAACTATAATTAATATCTGTATCAAAAAGAATTTTTTTAGCTATTTTAGGTTCTAATAATTTATGTATTGCTCGTTTCATTTTTTCTGTATTTTTATTTACTAATGCTTCAAAAAACATAAAATCATATTTTGTATATGCATAATAACTTTTATTTAATGGTTCTTCCAAATATTTTTTGCTTCTTTTTTCTACTTCTTCAAAATCTCCTAATAGTGCTAAAATAGTTGTTTTTGATAAAAAAGAATTTCGATGTAAATATTTTGATTTTATATAGGTGTTCTCTTTTGAATTAAAATCATTTGAAGTTATATAGTTTAAATTATTTTTTAAAAAACTTATCCATTCTTTATTATTTGACATAATTAATCCAAATAAACTATAGCTAGCCTTATAAAGTTTTGATTCTTTAGAAGTTCCTAAAATTTTTAATTTTTCTGAAATATGGCAGTTTAACCTAAAAGAATTTAAATTATTTTCTATCAATAAATTTTTTGAAGCAAGTACTTTATACTCTGATGATAATGTTCTCATACAGGATAATTGATTTCCCTTTTTACTTTTAATGTAATCTATACATCTTTTTTCCATTTCAAAATCAAATTTATAATCAGATAAAATTTCATAATTTTCTTTGAACTTTTGTTCATCAATTAAAATATTCATTTGTATTCTCCTCTCTAAAATTTATTGGGTAAAAAGTTGTTTTAAAAATCCAAATTATATGCGATATAGAAAAAATAACCGCTGTCTTTTTCAACAACGATTATTTAAGAGAATATTTGAAAATAGAAAACTCAGTATTGTATTGAAAACTTAATATAAAAAAAATTGATTTTCAAATTATTTGTTCAAAATTTGGGGTATACTCTAATATTTTTTTAAAATTTCATTCGCTTCATCTGCAACATAAAGTTTTATTTTTTTAATTTGACCATTATAACTAATTTTTAGTATATCATCCATATCACAAGTATTTCCTTTTGAATCTTTACTATCAACACAATCAAAATTGTTAAATATTTCAAAACTTATTTCTGTATTTTTTCTCTTTAATTTTATTTCAATTCCTTTCATATCCTTAAGATCGCTAGATACTTGCTCTTGAAACGGAGAAACATCGTAATTTTTTCCTGTAAAAATTTCATTTATTATCTCCTTTTCCTTACCTTCTATTTTTTGATTTTCTAAATATATTTCCGTATCTTTTTCATTAATATATTCTAAAATTTTATCTTTAATATTTTTAACATCAACATCTTCTTTAAAAGCACCTAAACTTATTAACATAATCAAAATAAATAAAAAACTAAAAATCCAAATAAATATAAAAATTTTTGTAAATGAACTATTATTCATTTTGTGATAGCCCTCCACTCATTAGATGAATTTGGTAATAGATTTTGTGCTATCAGGAACTTTTATTGTTTTTGAATCATTAATTTTACTTAACTTTAATTGACTTTTTATTGCATTTTCTATTCCTTTTTTATTTTTTTTCATATTTTTATCCTTTCCTTACCATAACTCTATCTAAAAAACTATGGAAAACTATCCTAGTATAACTCAGATATTTCCTACAAATTTTCCATAAAATCTTTATAAAATTTTTCTAAAATAGAAGAATCATCGTCTTTAACAGATAGATATATGTATATGTCTTCAGATATTTTCTTTATTAACAGCAGTTTCTCAGATTTTTTATTTTTTATTTTATAAGTTGAAACACCTTTACTTATTGATATTAGTTCACTAATATATCTTTGGCTTTCTTTTCCGTTATAGACTTGCTTTATGTCATAATCATTATCGACATAAATAGGAAATCCAATATTATTTATTTTATCATAAAAATATTTATAATTACTATATTTTTTTAAAATAAATCCATCAGGAACATTTACAGATAATCCTTTTTGTATCTCGAGTTTATGTCTTTTTCTTAAATTTAACGAATTAATATATTCTTTAAATCTATTCGGTTCTTTTTCTTCATAAATTTTTATTCCAAACTCTTTATCTTTAGTTTCTCTTATGTTATTGCATCCATTTTCTCCACAAAGAGCAACCGCTGTCCCTATCAGTGCAGAAGTTATACAAGAATTTAGACAAAATATTGAAACTATTCCTAATAATGCTAATCTTAATTTTCTCATCTTAATTACCTACCCTATTTCTCAAGTTATTTAAAATATCTTTCATTTCTTTTGGATTGTCATTTCCCTTTTTAGGTTCAAAAATCCTATTTTACTATATATTTTTTTATTATATCATATTTCTACACATCCGTACATTCTAGCCCTTAACTTTTCAAATCTTTCATTGTGTGTTTATTTTTTAATGTCGTGTGAAACAATTCTATACAGGCATTAAATAATTCCCTTTTCTACTGTAAAAAATGCTCATCTCTTTTTCCACAAAGTTTCTTAAATTTCGCAATTTCATAAAAAGAGCCACAAACCACTATCGCCTTATACTGACTATTCTTTTCCAAGACCATTTCTTTTGCTTGATTATAGGCATCTAAAATATTGTCTTCAAAAATAATATTATTTGTCAAAATATTTGCATTTTCCAGATTTTTCTTTATTTCATTGGCAGAAAGTCCGTAAGTAACCTCTTTTAGAGAAGTTATAAAAATTTTGTAATTTTTTTCCAAAATTTTCTCAAAAATATTTGCAATGTCCTTTGTTCCAAGTATCGAAAGAATAAAAATTACTTCATCGTTTTTAAAAAGTTCATTCAAACTTTCTACAAGAACTCTTACAGAATCATCATTATGAGCCACATCCAGTATTGTAGCTGGATTTTGTGAAAAAATCTCAAACCGTCCAGCCAACGAAATTTCATCAAGCCCTTTCTGAATAATTTCGTCGCTGATACCATAAATTTTAGCAACTTCATAAGCAATCAAAAAATTATTTGCCTGAAATTTTCCAAAAAGTGGCAATATAAATGTTTTTCCCAAATTATGTTTATTTTTTTTATCTTCAATATTTTCAAATTCTTCCAAATTTTCACTTTCCAAAATATTCACAATTGTCTTATAATTTTTAGTATCCAGTTCGACTTTTAAATTCTGATACTTTTTCAAGACATTTACCAAATTATCAGTTTCTTTTTTTACTGCATTCTCCAATTCAGCCAAATTCTGGGCGTAAATGCACAGTTGCCCATCCTTTATAATACCAGCTTTTCTGTCTGCAATTTTGTCAAGAGAATTTCCCAAAAGACTGACGTGATCAAAACTCACATTTGTTATAGCCGCAATTGTCGAGTTTATGACATTTGTAGCGTCGTATCTTCCGCCAAGACCAGTTTCTAGAAATATAAAGTCAGGATTTTTTGCCTCAAAATAAAGTAAAGCCATAAAAGTCGTTATCTCAAAAAAATTTATCTGCAACGAATTTTTTTCCAAAATATCCATAACAACTTCATAATACTTCACAACATCCTCATCAGAAATCATCTCTTTATCCACCAAAATTCTCTCATTAAACCGTAAAATATGCGGTGAAGTAAACTTTGCAACAGAATATCCCGCTGCGAAAAAAATACCCTCTAAAAATGTGGCTGTCGAACCTTTCCCATTCGTTCCTGCAATATGAATAATTTTCTTATTTTTACACGGCTCTCCCAGCAACTCATAAATTTTTTTCAGTTTTTCATTATTTTGATTTAAAGATTCGTCAGTTATCCTCTTATCAATCGTTCTCATATTAAAAATTTTTTCCAGAACTTCGTCTATTTTCATTATCTAATTTTTCCTTTCACTCTAGCATTATATCTTATTAAAAAATCAAATCTTTTTAACAACGAGAAGAATTCCTTCTTATGAAAAGTGTATAATTCAAAATTTATAATAAATTTTCTTAAATTTAGGTAAACAAAAAGACACCAATACAAGTGCCTTTTTATAAATAACTATTTTTTCTTAGTTTCTTGGAATTTTGCCCAGATTCCTGCTTTTGTTAAAATGCTTTTAACAGTTTCAGTCGGTTGAGCTCCGTGTGATAAGTATTTTAAGATTTCTTCCTCTTTTAATACTACTTGTTTTCCTTCTTCAGCAAGTGGATTGAATGTTCCTAAGTAAGCAACTGCTTTTCCATCTCTTTTTGATAAAGCTTCCATAGCTGCTATTCTATAAAAAGGAACTTTTTTTCTTCCTAATCTAGTTAATCTTAATTTTAACATTAAATTTTACCTCCATTTATTTAATAACTTGAAAATTTATTATTTTAAGTATGTTATGATTATACTAAAATTTTGACAAGTTGTCAAGTTTTTTTTCCTTACAAAATATGAATAGAAAATTACAAACTTAAATTAATCAAAAACAATTAATTAGAATATTCTATTATTTCCTAAAAAACAATTCGATTATTCTTAAAATGCAAAATGTAATTCCGCCAGCAATAACTGGCCCTGCCGCAATCCCTTTGAAAAAAACAATTCCCATTATCGTTCCAAGTACAAGGGCTACTGTAATTTCAGGCTGTCCTTCAAGAAGTCCTACTCCCTTGGAAGATAAAATCGAAACAGAGATTCCGCTTATAATCGCAACCCAGCCAATCGGTGTTTTAAAAGCACTTAGCAAATGTGAAAACCCTATTTCTCCTGTCGCAATTGGAATCAATATGGCGATAGTAATTATCAAAACTCCCCAATTTATCCCTTCTTTTCTAAATTGTGCCATCATATTTCCAACATTAATTCCTCTTATCTTGTAAAATTCAGTAATATTAAATATTGACTTCAAAATTAATACAAAAATCGTTGCCTGAACAATAGACTTATTTTGTGTAATTATTCCAATTAATAAAATTATTCCTAAAAAAATAAAACTTTCCAAATTCTTCTCCTTTAAATTATAATTTTTTATTAAACAATAATAGACATTTAACTTTCTCAATTTTATGAAAATAAAAATGAAAAAATATTTATTAATCAAAATATCTAAAAAATTATTCCTATTTTTAAACGGTATTTGGTATTATACTATTCTCCGTTTGAATGGTGAATATTTCTAGTCTCTAATGTGCTTTAGTATAAGATTATTTTGTTTAATAATGGTTTTTACTGTTTTTATTATGTTTTTTCTTTATTTATTTCTGCAGGATTGCTCATTGCCGCAAATCCTGCACCTATGGCTAGACTACGACTTTTATTTGCTCAACTCCGAAACTCCTCCTTTCAGTCGTCAAACAGTCGTAGCTGAGCAAATAAAAGCTCCGTCGATTTATTAAAGCAAAAAAATATTTTAATTATTTTAAAATACTAAGTTTTAATCCTTCATTGGAAAAGTTTATAACAAATTCGTTATTTAAATGGGATTTAGTATTAGTTTTCAACAACATAAAAGATACCCCAATTCAACATCAAGGTATCTTTTTTGCTATTTTTAATCCTAAAAAATAATTCTATTTTTACGAATTTATTCCATCACAGGATTGTTGAATTAATAATTAATTTTTTACATATTTTTCAAAACAATTTCCGCAATATCCTTCGCTCTAAGCCCATAATTCGTAAGCATAGTCTCTCCATCTGCACTTTGTCCAAAAACATCCTGTATTCCATGTTTTACAACTTTTGTCGGATGAACTTCTGATAAATATTCTGAAACTGCACTTCCAAGTCCTCCTATTACAGAATGCTCTTCACTTGTTACAATGAATTTACATTCTTTTGCCGCTTTTAGAACTGTTTCTGTGTCTAACGGCTTTATCGTAGAAACATTTACCACTCTTACTTTTATCCCTTTTTCTTCCAGTAATTTCGCCGCCTCAAGAGCTTCTGATACCATAAGGCCAGTCGCTAATATTGCTACATCGTTTCCTTCTCTCAAAGTTGCAGCTTTTCCTATTTCAAATTTATAGTTTTCATCAAATAATACCGGTATATTCAGTCTTCCAAGTCTTACATACACAGGCCCTTCATATTCAGCCACTGCAAAGACCATTTTTTCTGTTTCTACTGCATCTGCTGGCGATAGCACTACCATTCCTGGAATTGCACGCATTAATGCCACATCCTCAACTGACTGGTGTGAACCTCCATCCTCTCCTAACGAAACTCCTGCGTGAGTTGGACAAATCTTGACATTTAAATGCGGATACGCCACCGAGTTTCTAACCTGGTCAAAGGCACGTCCAGCTGCAAAATGTGCAAAAGTTGAGGCAAACGGTATTTTCCCAGTCGTTGCAATACCTGCCGCTGTTCCAATCATATCAGCCTCTGCAATCCCAACATTTATATGTCTTTCTGGAAACTCTTTTTTAAAATATGCAGTCATTGTTGATTTTGACAAGTCTGCTTCCAGTACCACCACATCTTTATTTACTTTTCCCAATTTAACTAACGCTTCTCCATAAGCCACTCTAGTTGATTTTTTTTCCATTCTCATATTCTCCTATTTTTATATTAATATTTAGTTATTTTTAAAAGTTTATAATATCCTGTTAGCACAGCAATTTTAATCTTAACTCAATTCTTCCATTGCCTTCTTGTATTCTTCATCATTTGGAGCAGCCCCGTGGAATCCAGCGTTATTTTCCATAAACGAAACACCTTTTCCTTTTACAGTGTTCGCAACAATAACTGTCGGCTGTCCTTTAACTGTTCTTGCTGTGTCAAGAGCATTTATGATTTCTTCATAATTGTGTCCGTCAATCTCGATTACATTCCATTTGAATGCCTTGAACTTTTCTCCAATCGGAGCAACATCCATTACATCCGAAACTTTTCCATCAATTTGCAAGTTGTTATAGTCAACTATCGCAACTAAATTGTCAAGCTTGTAATGTGCCGCAGTCATAGCCGCTTCCCAAATTTGCCCTTCCTGAAGCTCTCCATCTCCTAAGATTGTATAAACTCTGTAGTCATTATTGTAAATTTTTCCACTCAAAGCCATTCCGTTTGCTGCAGACAGTCCTTGCCCAAGTGAACCTGTTGACATTTCAACTCCAGCCAGTTTTTTCATGTCAGGATGTCCCTGAAGCGGAGAGTGCCATTTTCTAAGTGTTGGAATAAGGCTCTTTCCTTCATCTCCTAAAAATCCTTTTTCAATCAAGGCTGCATACAGTGCAGGAGCAGCATGTCCCTTACTAAGAACTAATCTGTCTCTGTTTTCCATTTTTGGATTTTTTGGGTCAATATTCATTTCCTTCCAGTAAAGCACAGCCAGAATATCAGCAATCGAAAGTGAACCTCCCGGATGTCCTGATTTTGCCCTGTAAATCATCTCAATAATATCTTTTCTCAATATTTTTGCCTCTTTTTGCAAATCTTCAATTTTCATAAAAACCTCCATTTTTTATTTATAAATATTAATAATTAACTAAAATTAATCCTCTTTTTTCAAATTATAGAAAAACAGCGAAACGCCAAACAACGCTAATGCTACGACAAGTGTCACTTTAACTCCAACTTCAGTTGCACCTTTCACGCCATTCTGAACATTCTGATTCCCTAAAACAAGTAAAGTTGACTGAACAACTTGCTGCACTAGAAACGCCAATTTTAAAAACATTCCCTGTATTCCAAACATAAAGCCTTCTAAACTTACTTTTTTGGTTTCTGACAGTTTTGCAGAAATTTCACTAAGCATTGCCTGTGGGAAAATAAATGCTGCACCACTTAATCCTGTTCCACAAATTACAAAAAGTAAATATGCAAAAATTGAATTATTTTTATTAATAAACAATAGACCAAAAGTACCGATTATCAAAAGCAGCATATCCACAATCAATATTTTCTTGTACGAATATTTTTTCCCAAACTTATTTGTAATTGGAAAAAATAGCCCCGCCATTCCAAACAGCACAACTGATATTACAGTCAAATATTTAATATCCTTTTGCATTACAGCACTCAAATAATATGTCAAATCTCCACGAAGTATGTTAAATCCGCAAAAGAAAAAGAAATATCCTAAAAAATATAAAATAATTTCCTTATCCTTCAAATGTGAAATTGATTTCATAAACCCTAGCGATTCAGTCTTAGGACGATTTTGTGTGAGCTGCTTTTCCTTTAGAAAAAATATACACGCATAAATCCCCAAAACTGACAATATTGTAATCAAAATTACTGTTTTACGTATTCCAACTTCTGTATTCAGCACTCCATTTACCATTCCCAATTTTGAAATCAAAATACCCGGTAGAACCATCGCAACCCCAGTAAATATAAGCCTAAACGTTGACTGCATTGTAGAAAGATTAAGCCTTTCTTCCTTGTTTGAAGCCAAATCTGGAATTAGAGCGTTATACGGTGCTGCGACTAAAGTATATGCCGTAAAATACAGTCCTCCAACAACTGATAAATAAATAAGCGTTGTCATCTGCGAACTTTTAATCGGATAAAAATACATAACCGTAAGAATCCCAAGTGGCAAGCCTCCAACTAGCATAAATATTGATCTTTTCCCAAACCGTGATTTTGAATTATCAGATAAAAATCCTACAACAGGATCTGATATTGCATCAATAATCCTCGCAAAAATAAATGCTAGAACTAAATACTGCGGCTTCAACAACGGAACTAAATTTTTTTCCGTTTCAGGTGGCAAATAATAATATGACAACCATTGATTATAAATCTGGTCAATCATAAAATATGAAACCCCAAGCCCGTAAATTATGTAACTTTTTTTCGTTAATCTTGAACTCATTAAATCTTCTACCTTTCTGTTTTTTATAACTTTAATTTGTTAAAAACTCTTTTACCGCCTCAACGTATTCATCTTTACACTCAGGATCAGCATAAATTCTTGTGTGTGAACCTTTTTCAAAAACTTTTAGTTTGATATTTTCATTTTGTGCAAGTTCGTTATACTCTTCCATAAGCATTCCGTAAGTTGTAGCCTTGTCATTTTTAGACTGAATTATCAAAGTAGGTATTCTTTTTAGTAAGTATGATAATTTCAGCTTATCAAGATGACTTCCAACTCTTAAATTAAAAATTCTTACAATAACACTTACAATAAATTTTGGAACACGACGTTTTTTTGCATCTTCCTTAATTCTCTTTCTTATATTGGAAATCGAACTGTCCAAAATCAGCTTATCAATCACAATCCCTTTTTTTCTAAGTGCCTTCACGTACATTTTGGAAGCAATTGCAGACCCCATACCCCCTTGCGAAAATCCATATAATGTAAAATTGTTCTTTCCAAATCTTTCATTCAGCATTTCCATTGTGTGAAAAATATCCTGTCCAAAGCAGTATCCCATCTTAGTTTTAGCCACATCAGACTTTCCAGAGTTTCTCAAATCTGGAATAAAAAAATTATACTCCTTGTCAAGTCCAATATTTTTAAACATTTCCAAATATTGTAACGAAGCCAGCCTGTTTACACCACGACCATGTGAAATAATCATCGTTTTTGTAGCTTCCTTATTTTCAATAAGCCACCCATAAAGCTGTATTTTCCCTGACTTATACTCAATTTCCTTAAAATTATACCCATAATCATAAGGATTTGCCTTATTATCCTCAATATTATACTTCTGTCTCAATTTTTTACTGTTATACACCTCTTCAAATGTAACTCTCGGATATTTCTCAATCTGATTAATAAAATACCGTATTGACATATATGCTATCACAAAGAAAAATATCATAAACAGCACATTAATTGTTATTAATAATCCCATTCCTATAATCCTCTCCTATTCTTTTTATTTTTTATTTATAAAATTCATTAATATAATATTTTTAAACTCTCATCTTTGTATTATTTTTGACAAGCTGCATTTACTCTTCGCTGTATAAAAACTGTTGTTATTCATTTTTATAACTTTTCACTTTTAAATTTTCTTATAATTTATTTGTTAAAATAATTCAATCTAAACAGACAATTGGATTTAATTTCTCTTTTTTCCCTAAAATTAATTCTTTTATCAAAAATCCATTTTTTTCAACTTGTATTTTTTCCAAAAAATTTTCTTGATTTTCCAAGCTTTCTGTATTTTCATCCCTTTTATCAAATTTTTCAATATCTTTCCAATTTACAAAAACATCTTTTTTCTGAAAATCATTTTTCGCATCAAAGTTTTCAATTTTATTATTTTTACGAATTTCTTTCAAATATTCCTGACCTTTTTTATTAAAGCCTAAAATTCTTACATAGTTTATTTCAAAATCCATCATTTTAGCTTTTATATTTAGTAAAATATTCAAAATAATCCGTTCTACACGTTTATTTGATAAATTTCTAGATTTTGAATTTTTCAAAAATTCTATATATTTTTGCGAATTCAGCATTGTTCCATGTATTCTAGCATAAATTTCTTCAGTTATATCATATATTTCCATTATTTTTTCTTTTTTTTCTGTCAAAATCTTATATTTCACAATTTTAAAGATTTCTTCTTTTATTTTATCCCCACTAAATCTGTTATTTATCTTCCATTCCAAATTTTTAAAAATAATGTCAAATGATTTTTCTGGTAAAAATTTCTGAATCTCTTCTAGTTTCAAAAAGACTCTTTCTTCTGTTTTTACATTTTTCAAACTTTCTAAACCTATTTTTCCCCTAATATTTTGCTTTTTCTCAAAATTATAATTTTTTTTAACAATTTCTTTTGAATTTTCTACTCTTACATCTTTTAAAAAATCATATTTTTTTTTAGCAATAAAATTTTTTATTTTTTCAAAATCAAATTTTTCCTTAGAAAATTCATCCAAAATCTTCTCCAATTCATTTCTCAAAAATGAAGCACTAGCAAATTCTTCCCTATCCTTAGAAACTTTCTCTTCGTTATATTCTGAAATTTCTCTTTTTATAATATACGGTTTTATTTTAAGATTACTATTTTCTATTTCACGCATATATTCTAGAGCTAGAATATTATTTGACTTCACAATTCCATCTAGATTATATTCCTTTAATGCCAGTCTTTGAGAAGTGCTGTAGCTGTTGCCTTTTTTCATATATTTCATAAGCTTGTCCTTATAATCCTGCCTTTTCTGCAGTTCAAGCACCTTTTGCAAAATATCAATATTTTCCTCTTCCGCTCCAAAAACCTGAATATCTATCCCCAAATAATCCAAAATTTTTGTTGCCATTCTTGAAAAAATCTCAGCATTCTGAATCGAATAATAAAGTGGCAACTCCACAACCAAATCAACTCCGCATCCTAAGCTAACCTGTGTTTTCTCCCACTTATCCAAAAACGAAATTTCTCCCCGCTGAACAAAATCTCCACTTATCACTACCACAATCAAGACATCTTCACCAAATATCTCTTTAATTTTCCTGATTTGATACAAATGTCCATTGTGAAATGGATTATATTCAGCTACAATTCCTATTTTTAACAATTTTCTCTCCTAAAAACTTTTCTCACATTACAAGTATTATACCATATATCAAGATGATTTTTATAAGTTTTTTCAATTTTATTATAAAATTTCTTTAAATTTACACTTTAAAATTACTCTATTGAAATATCTTATGGAAAATTATATAATAAACTCAAAAACTAAAGGAGAACACCAATGAAAATACACTTTATATTACACGAAGCATTTGAAGCGCCAGGAGCTTATCTTGCTTGGACAGCACTTTCTGGACACGATATTTCCACAACAAAAGTATATCAATATGAAAAGTTACCTGAAAATGCAGATTCATTTGATTTTTTAATTGTGATGGGCGGACCGCAGAGTCCTATTGGAGATAACAGCGAATTTCCATATTTTGATGCAAAAGCTGAAATTGAATTAATCAGAAAGGCTATAAAGGCAGATAAATTTGTAGTTGGAATATGTCTTGGTGCTCAATTACTAGGAGAAGCATTTGGTGGCAAAACAGAAAAAAGCCCTTTCCGTGAAATAGGAAATTTTCCAATTGAACTAACAAAAGATGGACTGGAAGATGACAACATAAAACATTTTGGAAAACAAGCTACTGTAGGGCATTGGCATAGCGATATGCCAGGATTAACAGATACTGCAAAAGTCTTGGCAGCAAGTAAAGGGTGTCCACGACAGATTATAAAATATAGCGAAAAACATTATGGCTTTCAATGCCATCTCGAATTTACAAAAGCTCTAACTGAATTATTAATAGATTCAGATAAAACTCTTGAGCAGGATAGCCAAACTTTACCTTTTGTTCAATCTCCCCAAACTATACGTAACAATAACTACGATGAAATGAATAATCTTCTTTATGAATTTTTAGATAAACTTACAAAAAAATAAAATAAACGTATTGAAATCAGTCAAATTTAGACTAAAATATTGTTTAAATCTTGTTTTTAAAATATTTTAAGGTATAATTGTAGTAAAAGTAATTTGAAACAAAAAATTTAGGAGGTTTTATTATGAAAAAATTATTTTTTTCAATTTTTTTAATGTTTTGTATCAACGTTTTTTCCAATGTAAACTATAATGTTTTTGTAATTATGGATAACAATGCAACTAAAAATGTGGAAAACATTTCAAAAGGACTTAAAGATGAAGGAATCGAAAGCCTTTATTCCAAAGGATATGCAGTCCATCTGACACTTTATCTTACAGAATACAAACCTGAAGCACTAAAAACAATAAAGGATACTGTCAACAAAATTGCAAATCAGACAAAGCCTTTTGATATAGAATTTTACAGATTAAGAAAAACTGGCGGAAACTGGTTTATGCTTGATGCTCAAAACAATGAAGCTATACAACAGCTTGCAGATGAAATAACAGTTAGCTTAAACAAATATCGTGCAAAGGACGCAAAAGTTCCTGACTGGGCAAAATCTATTCCTGAAAAAGTAAAATCCTTTAATTTGTACGGCTCTCCAAACGTATTTACAAGTTTTGATCCGCACATAACTTTACTTACTCCAGAGGATTCAGCAAAAATAGATGCATTTACTTCAAAATATGATTTTAAACCTTTTAAATCTAAAGTTATTGGTATCGGAATCGCCCAAGTTGACGATTTAGGACAAGCAAAAAATATCATTTATTCAGTAAAATTTAAAAAATAAAAAAGGAAAAATTATATGAAAAAACTTGAAAATTATGAACAAATACTGAATAAAATAAAAGAAGAAAAATATTTTTTATTATATGTTTCAATAAATAATTGCAGCATTTGTCAGATTGATATGCCAAAAGTTGAGAAAATTGTTAATGAAAAAAATTTTACTGCTTATTATATAGAAGCATCTGAAATTCCTGAAGCAGTCGGACAATTAATCCTATTTTCAGCTCCAGTAGTTATTCTATTTTATGAAGGCAAGGAGATACATAGACAGGCTAAAATTATTGATTTTGAGGAATTAAATTATAGAATGGAACAAATATGTGAAAATAAATAAATTAAAAGGGAACTGATTCTAATAAAACTAGAACCAATTCCCTTAATTTTATTTATCCAATAATTTCAACCCATAAGATCTAAAAATTTCTTCAGCTTTTTCAACTAATTCTCTCGTTGGTGTTGGAGTATCTTTCAGTTTATATTCTTTCCCAACTTTTTCCCATTTATACTGCCCCATTTGGTGAAATGGTAAAACATCCACTCTTTCCACATTCTTTAACTGGGAAGTAAACTTTGCCCACTCATGCAAATCATTTTCATCATCAGAATACCCAGGAACTAACACATATCTTAACCAAGTCGGCTTATTAATCTCATTCAAATATTTTGCAAATTTTAGAGTATTTTCAAGCTCTACTCCAGTTAATATTTTATATCTTTCAGGATTTATCTGCTTAATATCAAGAAGTACCATATCTACAAGCTCCAACACTTTTTTTGCCTTTTCATTAAAAATATACCCGGATGTATCAAGTGCCGTTTGAATCCCATTTTCACGACAAAGCTTAAACAGCTCCATCAAAAATTCAGGCTGCATCAAAGGCTCACCACCAGATACAGTAACCCCTCCAGTCTTTATAAATCCCTTTACTTTTAAAATTTCATTCATAACTTCCTGAGCCGTCATAATCATCTTATTGTCCTTAATTTCCCAAGTATCCACATTATGACAGTACAGACATCTAAGAGGGCATCCTTGCAAGAACAGCACAAATCTAATCCCAGGCCCATCCTTAGTCCCAAATGATTCGAATGAATGTATATACCCTTTTACTTCCATATTAGTTTTCTCTCTTTCTTTTTTATTCAATAAATTATTTGATAACTTAAATTTTATTTTATACTATTTCCTAGTGAAATTTAATACTATATTATTTTCCCTTTTTAAACATAGTCTCGTATAAACTAATCCGTCGGAGCATTTTTCTGTGCTGGCAAAACTGTCTGAGCATAGCGAGTTTTTTGTCAGTGCAGAAAAATGTCGTAGACTAGCCATAGGTTATTGCGTAGCAATCTTGCCAAATATTTTGATTATCAGGATAAACCTTTACTGCAAGATAAGGTTTTGCGGCAATGAGCAATCCTACGAAAATAAAAAAGAAAAAACATAGTAATATGAAAAAATATTTATTAATTAAAATATCTAAAAAATAATAAAAAATAATTTAGTTGAACGCTTATGAACTAACTATCAAACAACCCTATTATAAAAATTTATTTCCACTTTTAAATAGAGTTTAGTATAAATTATCATATAATAGAAAAGAATGCCGCATAACTCATATTTTATGAAACTATGCGACATTTCTCATATTAGTTGAAAATTATCGGTTAATTTTCAGATTTTTTATCAATTTTAAATTACATTTTATTTGATATTGTTCTGTTAATTACATCTAATTGTTGTTCTTTAGTCAATTTAACGAAGTTTACTGCATATCCAGAAACTCTGATTGTTAATTGAGGATAATTTTCAGGATGTTCCATTGCATCTTCCAACAATTCTCTTCCGAATACGTTTACATTCAAGTGATGTCCTGTTTGATTGAAGTATCCATCCATTAATCCAACTAGGTTAGTTTGTTTTTCATTTGAATTTTTACCTAATGTTTCCGGTGTAATTGCAAATGTGTAAGAAATTCCATCGTTTGCATCTTCAAATGGGATTTTAGCTACTGAGGCAAGTGAAGCAACAGCTCCTCTTGTATCTCTTCCGTGCATAGGGTTTGCTCCTGGCCCAAATGGTGCTCCAGCTCTTCTTCCATCAGGAGTATTTCCTGTTTTCTTACCATATACTACGTTTGAAGTAATTGTTAATACAGATTGTGTTGGAGTTGCATCTCTGTACATTTTATGAGTTCTTAATTTGTTCATAAATCTTCTTGTAATGTCTACTGCAAACTGATCTGTCGCATCATCATTATTTCCAAATGGAACATAGTCTTTTTCATTGATATAGTCAACTGCATCCCCTTCTTCATCTCTTACAACTTTTACTTTACCATATTTAATAGCTGCCAATGAATCTGCAATAATTGATAATCCCGCAATTCCAAATGCTTCTGTTCTTCTGATATGAACATCATGCAATGCCATTTCTAACGCTTCATAAGAATATTTATCATGCATGTAGTGAATAATGTTTAATGATTTAACATAAGTTGAAGCTAACCAATCTAACACTTTATCAAGTTTTTCCCATACTTCATCAAATTCAAGATATTCGCTCTTAATTGGTTCAAATTGTCCTTCTGGAGTTACTTGTATTTTTAATTTTTCATCTTTTCCACCATTAATTGCATACAATAATGCTTTTGGCAAGTTTACTCTTGCTCCAAAGAATTGCATTTGGTGTCCGATAGTCATTGGAGATACACAGCAGGCAATTCCGTAGTCATTACCAAATTGTGGTCTCATAATATCATCATTTTCATATTGTACTGATGATGTATCAATTGATACTTTTGCACAGAATTTTTTCCAAGTTTCAGGTAATTGTTCACTCCATAGAACTGTTAGGTTTGGTTCAGGTGAAGTTCCCATGTTATATAATGTATGTAAAATTCTGAATGAGTTTTTAGTAACTAATGATCTTCCATCTTCTCCAATACCACCGATTGATTCAGTTACCCAAACTGGATCTCCTGAGAATAATGCATCATATTCAGGTGTTCTTAAGAATCTGATTATTCTTAATTTCATAACAAAGTGATCCATTATTTCCTGAGCTTCTTTTTCAGTCAAAGTACCTTCTTGTAAATCTCTTTCCAAGAAAATATCTAAGAATGTAGAAGTTCTTCCAATACTCATTGCAGCTCCATTTTGATCTTTTGTAGCGGCTAAGTATGCAAAATATAGCCATTGTACAGCTTCTTTACCGTTAGTAGCTGGTCCAGAAATGTCAAAGCCATAAGATTCAGCCATTCTCTTTAAAGCATGCAATGCTTTAATTTGTTCAAAAACTTCTTCTCTAAGTCTTATTACATCTTCTGTCATTTCAGCCGGATCCATATTTTTCAATTGATTTTGTCTGTCAGCAATTAATCTGTCTACTCCGTAAAGTACAACTCTTCTATAATCTCCAATAATTCTTCCACGTCCGTAAGCATCTGGAAGTCCAGTTATAATTCCTGTTTTTCTTGCTTTTCTGATTTGATCAGTATATGCTGAGAAAACTCCATCATTATGAGTTTTTCTATATTTAGTAAAAATTTCTTCAGTTTGGGGATCTAGTTCATATCCAAATGCTTCCAAACTGTTTTTTACCATTCTCAATCCACCATTTGGGAAAATTGCTCTTTTTAAAGGTGCGTCAGTTTGCAATCCTACAATCTTTTCCAAATCTTTATTAATATATCCTGCTCCATAAGCGTCAATTTGTGAAGGTATCTTAGTTTCAGCATCGTAAATACCTTTTTCTCTTTCTACCTTAAATTTTTCTGAAAGGCTTTTCCATAGTTCAGTAGTAGCTTCTGTTGGTCCTTCTAAAAAACTGTCATCTCCTAAATACTCAGTGTAATTTAATCTGATAAACTCTGTAACATCAATGTTGTCTTTCCAATTTCCTTCTTTAAATCCTCTCCATGCGTCCATTATTTAACAACACATCCTTTCAATTTATATTATATTTACCATAATTTTATAATTATTGTAATATCATCTCCACTCTATGATAATTATACCCCAAAAATTTTGAAAAGCAAATACATTTTAGGATTTTTTTAATTCTATAATTTTGATTTTTTACGAAATATTTTTCTATCTTTCTTAAATTCCAAATATTGAAACATCATTGTCCGTAAGTATATCATTTGTTTTAAAATATACGTTCTGCTTTGCAAAGTTCCTTTTTCTTTTCCCAATTCAAAATGATAAATCGGGATGCTCGAAAAATTTCTTATTATGTTTACAAATTTTGAACTTGAAATTAACAATATCTGTTCATAGTTGCTATTATCTTTTGTTATAATTTTTTTAAAGCTATTTAGATGTTCGACTCTCACTATTTCTAAAAAATTAAAGACTTTTCGTACTTTATTAAACGTCTTTAAAATCTGATTTTCTTCCAAATCAACTAAAACTAATGTTTTAATTTTAGGCATTTCATCTGGCCGTATATACTGTTTTACAAGTTTTTTATTTAACAAATTTTCATTTTCAAAATTTACAGATGATTCTGCAATACTATAAATCTCGATTTTATCTCTATCTCTTTTTTTCTTCACTTCTATTTTTTTAACTTCTACATTTTTTATACTTTTTTCTAATTCTAAATCTTTATTAATCTGATTTAATATTTTTTCAGGATTTCTTTTCTTTCTGTGTAATTTTTTATAAAATATTGTAAGGAACTTGTAATTCATCTTTAGCTTTTCTCTTTTATAAATTTTATCCATCATTATAAAAAACTCTTTATTTTCATCAGTTTCTTTTATCTGGTAATTAAACTTTATATCTGGATTGTGTACATTTAAAATAAAATACATTAATATTGAATATTTTTCATCCATAGAAATTATATCTGTAAACTGTTCCATATAAATAAAAATAAGCTTTTTTATATATTTGATACTTTTTATTTTCAAAATTTCCTGAAGCATCTTAAAATAAAAATTTTCCTGATATGTACTTTTTCCAATATAAACCTTCTCCATCCTTCTCATTAGCATTTCCTTCAAATGATTTTCTCTCAGTTCTTTAAAATTATAATTCCTGCTTTCAAATAATTTTTCAAGATTTGTTGACTTTGCATATTCTGAATGCTTTATATTGTAAAGTTTCAAGATTTGTTTCAAATCATTCTGAATGTTTTTAGTATTTTCTTCAGTCCTTCTAATTTGTTTGTTAAATTTGTAAATATTTAACTTTTCTTTTCCAAGAAGTAAAATAAGCAGGATAAATTCTCTTCTAAATGACATTTTCAAATTTATGCTTCTATCATTTACTTTAAATAAACTTTCATAATATTTTCCAAAGTAATACAAATAATTTTTACTTTTATGTATTATTCCGTTATTATTTTCACGTAAAAAATTATTTACATGCTCAATTGTGTAATCCAGCCTTTTAAATCCGTATCTTTCCTCCAGTTTTTTCCTATTAACAATTTTAAAATTTAAGACATCTTTCAACAAATCTGTTTCATTAAAATCAATTTCCATTGATTATTTTCACCCCATAATTATTATTCACCTTGTAATACCGATAATTACAAGCATTTTCATAATAACAATTATGAGTTTATTTTTTTAGACGAGATTTTTGATTTTCTTGTTTGATAAAAACACCCTTTAAATACTGGGTTTGAACGATTTATAAAAATTAATTTAAAATTAAATGATGATAATTATAATTCAAAAAATATACTTTAAAAATACTGAATTTATTAATTAAATAAACACTAATAATTTTCAAAATCTATGATTTTTTTTGTAAAAAAATAAAATTTATCAATATTCCAGTTAAACACTAGATTAAATCAGATTTTGAAATAATTTATACATTAATCCATTAATTATAATAACTTATTTTTTGACTAAATCTCTATACAAAAATTTTTACAAAGCAAAAAATAGATTTTAAATTTTATAAAATGATGTATAATAGTAAAACTTATTTAAAACCAAACTCAAAAGCTATGACTATTTTACTCAAACCATAAATTTATATAATTTTAGCAGTTTAATTTAAAATAGGTTTGAGTATATCTTTGAATACGAAACTATTCATAAGTGAAATTTAAATATAACAAAAATCCCCTAATCTTAATTGACTAGGGGTATTTATTTTAAAATTTTTGAAATAATTTTGAAATTTCAGATTTTTTCTGTTCCAGCCGATCTTCCAGCTCATTCATCCACACCAGCGGATCTTTAGGATTTACGAGCCTTTTTATATTATCTCGATTTTTTTCTTCATCAAACCAGATAAGTTTCGTAATCGCTCCAGCTCCAATTCCAATGATTGTCTTATTTTCCTCAATCATTTCTATATTGTAAATCGACTCGCTTCCATTTAGTGAATATCCTAGATTTTCTCCCCATTGAAAGCTATTTTTCTGGCGATACATATAATATGGAAAAAGCTCTTTATTTTTAGTTACATTTTCGATTTTTTCGTAAATTTTTTCATAATCTAATATGTCTTCGTGAGCATAATTTTCTTTGTTAAGACGACTTGCATTTTTTATTGCTAGATTATGAATTGTCAGATTTTCCATATTATATTTGGAAATTTCGTCCATTGTGTACAAAATATCTTCTGTAGTTTCACGTGGCAAGCCTAAAATCAAGTCCATATTTATTTCCAATTCATAATTTTTAGCAAGTTTGTAGACATTATCAAACTGTTCCCTGTCGTGATAACGATTTACAAGTTTTAAAGTTTTTTCATTAAAAGACTGCGGATTTATACTAATTTTATTTATTCCATAGCTTTTGATAATAGCTAATTTTTCTTCATCCAGTGTATCAATTCTTCCAGCTTCAAATGTAAATTCCTTTAAATAATCTAAATTATAGTTTTCTTTTACTGTTTTTAGCAATTTGTCAATTTCTTTCGCCGTTAAAATTGAAGGTGTTCCTCCACCAATATAAATCGTGTTAATTTTTAAGCCTAATTCCTGTGTTAATTGCCCAATTTCACGCACTTCGTGATAAATAGACCCTATGTATTCATCATATCGCTCTGCATATTTTCCACGTAGCAGATAGGCTGGGAATGAACAATATGAACATTTTGTAGGGCAAAAGGCAATTCCTATATAAATTCCAATTGTTTCTTTGTCCAGATATGGCTCTTGACGTTTTACAATGTTTAGCAGAAGTTTCCTTTTTTCATTGCTTACAAGATATATTTTTTCCAATATTTCGTTAATTTCATTATAAGATAACCCCATCTTTAAAAAACGCCCTATAATCTTTGTAGGACGTACTCCTATTAAAATACCCCATTTATATTCATTTTGTTTATCAAAAAGTTTCATCAAGGAACTTTTTGCCATAACTTCTGCCTGATCAAAATATTCTTCATTGACTTTCTTATGTGAAAATGTTACTTCTTTTAAAATTTTTCCATTTTTATTATCAATTAATACTGTATTTACAGTAATTATTTCTGTGTTATCACTTTCTGAATCTTTTAGTTTTCCACAATCGTTGTCAAAGTTTTCCACATCTTGATTTTTTCTAAAATTAACACTAATTTCCACATCATTTTCACTATTTTCAGAAAAAATATCATAATGCTCAGGCAAAAGCACACGCATAAATTCCTCAAGTTTATTCTTATTAATCTCAATATTCGCTCTTATCATCTATTTTATAACTCCCATAAAGTATAATAACAGCACAACTATCCCAAGAACAATCCGATAATATCCAAATATCTTGAAATCGTGCTTTTTAATGTAATTCATAAATACTTTTATCACAGCATACGCAAATACAAATGACAGCACAAAACCTAATGCAATTAAAAACCATTCATATCCGCTTAAAGCTGTACCAAGTTTCACTAGTTTTAAAAGTGTCGCCCCAAGCATTGTCGGAATCGCAAGAAAAAATGAAAATTCCGTTGCTAAAACTCTATTTAATCCTAGCAAAACTCCACCAATAATCGTAGCAGCCGATCTCGAAGTTCCAGGAATCATCGCAAGACATTGAAATAACCCTACTCCAATTGCAGTTTTTACTGACATCTGAGTAATTGAAGTAATTCCGCCTTCCTTTTTCTCTCTTGACTCAAGCCAAATAAGTATAACTCCATAAATAACCAGCATTACTGCCACAACTACGGAATTAAACAGCACTTTGTCAATAATATCATCAAAAAGAAGTCCCAGCACAACTGCAGGAAGCACTGCAATTACTATTTTTATCCACATCTGAATAATATCTGCTCTTTGACTCTTGCTAAGCCCTTTTGCAAATGGAAAAATTCTTTTCCAATAATATACAACTACCGATAAAATCGCTCCAAGCTGTATAATTATCTTAAACGCATTGGCAAACTCCTCGTTTTGAGAAAGCTGCAAAAACTGATCCACAATAATCATATGCCCTGTACTGCTGACAGGTATAAACTCTGTAAGCCCTTCCACAAGGCTTAAAATAAATACTTTAATAATATCTGCAAACATAATATTTTCCTTTCTACTTTATTAAACCTATTTTTTAAATTATCATTTATTATATCACATATTTTTTACTTTATTAATAGCCATAAAATTTTCTTGTTTATTTATTTTAAATGTGATATTCTAAAATCATAACTATTTAAAGAGGAAAGATAAATGAAAAAAAATAAAATTCTTTATACTATAAATTACGATAAAATCGTAAATTTCAAAGAAAGAGTTACTCGATTTACAGTAAGATTTGAATTTAAAAGCAACTGTAAAAATGAAGATTATTCTGGAAAAGATTTTGCTCATTTACATGATACGGGCAGGCTGACGGAATTATTGATTGATGGAGCTGAATTGCTTATAAAAAAGGCTAATAATGAGAATCGAAAAACTAAATGGGATGTAATCGCAGTAAAGGTTCATGGAGAAATTATACTTATTAATACAGCTTTTCATCGCTACATTACAGAATCTATATTTAACAATGCACAAATTTCACCATTTGGAAAACCTTTGTATATAAAGCCTGAAATTAAGTATAACAATAGTAAACTTGATTTCTACCTGGAAACTGAAAAAGATAAAATTTACGTTGAGGTAAAAGGCTGTACTTTGGTAAATGGAAAAACTGCCCAATTTCCTGGCTCTCCTTCCGTGCGTGCCTTAAAACATCTGAAAGAACTAATAGAACTTAAAAAAGAGGGATTTAGAACAGCTGTCTTTATTTTGATTTTTAGAAAATCAGAAATTTTTGCACCTGAACATATTATCGATAGGGACTTCTCAGAAACTTTTTATGAAGCGATAAAAAATGGAGTGGAAATTTATCCAATGCTTTTGGAATATAGAGAAGATGAAAAGGTAAGTTTTGTGAAAAATATAGAAGTTGCAAAAAAACTGTTTTAATATCCAAATAAAAAAAATCGGAAAATAGTTTGAAAATTTAAATCAATAAAAAATCGGAATTAATCAAATATTTTGAATATATTCCGATTTATTTTTTTATACTTACATTTTATTCAACTTTTCTTTTGCCTCTTCCACAATGTATAACTTATTTCCGTTTTCAATAACTTCTTCGTATAATTTTTTTGCTTCTTCCATTTCACCTACTTTTGACTTATAATTTGCTAATAAATGTTTAATTACCAAAACTTGACGTTTAACGCTTAACCTTTTTAATGTTTCTGATAAAATTTCTATCATTTTTGTGCTATCATTTTCATAAAATAAAATTCCATTTAAAAATTCAATCATAGCATTTGTTTCATCAAGTCCTTTTTTAGTTTTAAATTTCTTCATCATTTTTAAAACTTTTTCTTTGTAAATCACTATTGCCTCTTCTTTTCTTTCGAGTCCATGCAATAACAGCGCTTCATTATAATAATACAGGATTTTATCCTGTTCCCTGAATAATGATTTTTTAGATAAATCTATATCCTTTAAATTTTGATACGCTTCTTCTACTTTTCCTAGTGAAGAATATCCCGCACAAAGATTCAGTTTCATATAATTTCTATATCGCTTATTTTTATTTCTGTCGTATTCATTTTGCGTAATTTCTATAAATTTTTCAGGATCAAGTTCTTCATTTAATATATTCATATATTTTTGATAAAAGTACACATACATTCTTTTATCTATTTTCAGAAATTCAAATACCAAGATTAACGAAATAATCAATATGTAATTAAAAATTGAGTGTTGCATTCGTAACCACAAAGCGAATACAATTAGCAATACAAATATCGTAACGGAAAAATTTATTAATATATATTTTTTTCTTATTGTCATTTTTCTCCTTTCACAAAAAACTGAAATCAAACTTATAACTTTTAAATCAACTCTGTCTTTATTTTAAGAAAGATTCCGATTTTTTATTTTTCATTTTTTAGTAATTATTTCTTCTCAGAAAACATGAAATCAAATTCATAATTCATATCTGTCATTTTCCCATCCTTTATTTCTTCATAAATACTTTGTAATGAAATTTTGTAATTTATATTTCCTGCTGTTCCAATGTATTCAAAGTCTTTTTGAGGAACTTTGTATTCTTCATCTTGACTTCCTATATTTTCAAGTTTCAAAGTTTTTAATTTTGCTGATACTTGCTTTATTACATCTTCGTAATTAAATTTCGCAAGTTCTGTACCGTTTTTAGCACTTATTGTTATCATTTTATTTAGAATAACAACTTTGTATTTATCAGATTCATTTGTCTGAGTAGATGCTTCTCCCCAGTCTTTTCGGTAATGAATGACATTATCATAGCCATTTGTTTCCAAAATAGCTGAAGTATTCTCGTTTGTCTTTAAGTTATATGTAATTACTTTTCTTTCATCGTAACTTTCTCTGTCATCATCTTCAATACCATAAGAATAATACTCTCTCCAAGAATCTTTAATTCCCAAATCCTTTTCCAAATCATGAGAAGTTTGATAGATTTTTCCAGCAGAATTTTTTAATCCAAGATTTTTAACCGATGAGCCTTGCCTAGTAGATATATAGTCAATCGCTGTATAAAGTTCATTTCCTTGTCTATTAGTCAAGTTTTGTGTAGTTTTGGAAACTTTTCCATCTTTTAAAGCTCCATATTTTACAAGCATTCTCTTCAGTCTTTGACTTTGACTGTAAACACTCACTTTTTCTGCACTAAATGGAGTATAAACAGCAATTATTAAACAAATAATCAAACTTATAAAAACTCCTGTCACTTTTGATTTTATTATGTATAAAATCATGCAGAAAAATAGCCAGAATATAAGAAGAAGCACATAATATCGGTTCTCTGTAATTCCATACTGGTAAATTCTTTGAAAAATTGCAAACAGTGAAACAAAAATTAAAGGTATAGAAAAATATGGAAAATATTTTTTAAAATTACCTAAAAATTTGTCATTTTTAGCAAACGGAGTTATCAAAATTATAATAATAAGGCTAAACGCTATGTACCAAAGGACAAAACGAGAAATTATCCCCTTTGGTAATTTCATAAATATAACTACAGTTGCAATATAAACATATAAAATCCCTGTATAAATAATAATTAACGGAGTAATTACAAATTTTATAAGCATTTTTAAAATATATGGAAAATCATAATTTTCCAAGTTATCACCAGGATTTTTCAACAATGACAAGAAAAACGATATTCCCAAAACATCAAATACAAATACCCCCAAATACATATAAAATCTTAAAACAAAGCCATAAAACAACTCAAACCCAAATAATACAGTAATTGTTGCTAGAATTAAAAAAATCCCAATATAAAGCACAGTTGCAAAAATTGATGATACAACAAAATTTACAAACACAGACTGTAAATATTTTTCCTTATTTTCATTTTTTAAAATAGGTACTAAAAGAAAAATTAATATTGAAATAGGCAACAACATCCAAAATCCGATTTCAAAATTATAAATAACAAAGCAAAGAACATAAGCTCCAAATCCGATAATAACAGTTAAAACTGTATAAATAGTTCTAATTATCCATTTTTTTCTTTCTTCAAAATATTGTTCCCTAATAACTTCAAACATCGCAGTTAAAAAAATACCAAGCACAAAGCATTTATTTACCTCTATCAAACTCGAAGAAACAACAGAAAGCTTTTCATAACTAAGATTCTCAAGTTCTGTAGTCAAAACAACTAATCCAAAAACCATTAACGTAAAGACAACCGTCACTCTAAACCTGTCAACCCCTCCCTTAAAATATCCAAATAACTTCTTAAATTTTTCTGTAATTTTTCCCATTGATAAACACCTCTTATCATAATTTTTGATTTTGCTATTTATTTTTATATTATAATATCACATTCTTAGCTAAAAAAAATGAGAAAATTATTTTATTTTCTTTTTTCTCCCTCAATAAAGTTATTTTCTAAATTTTCTTTATATTTTTTTGGTTAATAATAATTTTTTTATAATTTTTATATTTTGCCTTTTTTTAAGTATAAAGGGGATCAATCGCCATCCCCTTTATAATCCTGGCTCGTCTAAGCATTTTTTTGAAATAAAATTGAAACTCGCTTTTTAATAAAATTTATTATTAACTCTTAAATTGATTATAACTTAAATGTTTTGAAAAAGCTCAAACAGTCAATTTCATTCCAAAAAAATCACGACAATTTTTAGTATAATTACAAAAGATAATTTCATTAAAATAAATTCCAAGCAAAATTTCGTTAGAAGAAAAATAGCTGTTTGAGCTTTTGGAACAAATTTTAAATTAGATAAGATTGTTTGAATTAAAATTATTTATATTCAAAAGCGAGTTCTATTTTTCTTATATAAGAAAGTTTTGCGTAAAGCGGGGTTGTAAGGGCATGGCGTCTGATGCCCTTACGTCAAAAAAGATTTAGAATTATAAATAAAAAAATAATAATTAATTAAAATAATCTAGAAAATAAGTGATTTATAAAATAACTTAATTAAATAAGCAAAAATTTTCTTTAATGATTACAAAATAATAAAATCCAAATTTTAATTTTTTTATCTATCAAATAACAAATCAATATGGTATAATTTGTCATAAAATATAAGTTATTTTATTTAAGTGGCAGATTTGGGGGAAATTTCAAGTATAATATAATCAAAAGGGGGATTATTTATGAAAATAAAATATGTCATTATTTTTGTAATGCTGTTAATTGCGGGAAATTTTTTAAGACTTTTAATCGAGGACAAAAATATTCCTGAAATTGAAATTAGTAAGGAAAAAGATTATAAAAAGGAAAAGGCTAAAAAAGATGCTGATTTGACAAAAAGTAATGTGAAATTTGACATTAATAATGTTGAATACAAGGATTTGCTAAAATTGGGAATTAATAAAAATAAGGCTGAAAAATTTGTAAAATATAGGGATGAAGTTGGTATTATTAAAGATGTTAATGAAGTAAAAAATATTTCAGGATTTGGAAAATCTGGATTGGAAATCGCACAAAAATTTTTGTTCGTGGATAATGAAAAAATTCAGGATTCAACCAAAAATTATGGACGTGAAATTACAAAATACAACATTAACAAATTAAATGAAAAAGAATTAAAAAAAATAGGATTTACAAGTAAAGAAATAAAAAAATTACTTCCTGAAATTGAAAAAAATAGCATAAGATCGAATGTCGATTTAGAAAAGATTATTGGAAAAAAGCGTTATGCAGAAATTGAAGATAAAATAAAATTTATTGAATAAAAATATAATGTATTAAATTAAAAAAATCTGCTGCTTAAATAATCTAATTTATTACTACTTTTATTTTATTATTTTATTAAATTGTCAAATTTATCCTTAATTATCCAGATTAATAATTTTTAATTAAAATTGATAAGAGCTATTTTTATTAATAAATATTTTTTCTACTTTTTTATATTTTTTCTTTTTTATAAAGCAAAGGAGAACAAACGCCATCCCCTTTGCAAACCCGGCTTGTCTAAGAATTTTTTTGAAATAAAAACGAAACTCGCTACGTAAAACTTCGCTCAAACAATCGTTTTCATTCCAAAAAAATCACGACAATTTTAGATTAATTATAATGTTAGTTTAATTAATTCAAATAACAAGTAAAATTTCGTTAAAGGAAAAATAACTGTTTGAAATTTTGGTATAAAATCGAAATTGTGTTTGGTTAATTGTATCAAAATAATCTTTATTCAAAAGCGAGTTTTATTTTTTATAAGAAAATTTTGCGTAAAGCGTGAGTAGTTCGTAGAACTTTCGCAAACATTATTAAGTGTTAATTCGTTAATTATACTAAAATAACTGTTATTGCGAAACAGAGGAGATGGCGTCTGATCTCCCTGCTTAAATAAACTTAGATATAAACAAAATAAAAAAATATAAAAAAAAGAAAGAAAGGGGATATATTTATGATAAAAAAAGTATTGATTGCAAATCGTGGGGAAATTGCGGTTAGAATTATTAGAGCTTGTAGAAATATGGGGATTTTGAGTGTTGCAATTTACTCAAAGGAAGATAAGGATAGTCTTCATATAAAATTGGCTGATCAAAGTATTTGCATTGGAGAAGGTCCTGCAAGAAATAGTTATTTGAATAAGGAAAGTATCATTACGGCTGCCTTGAATGTGGGAGCAGATGCGATTCATCCTGGATACGGCTTTTTGTCGGAAAATTCAGAGTTTGTAAAAATGTGCGAGGAAAATGGAATAAACTTTATTGGTCCAACAGCCAAAGTTATTGACAGAATGGGAAATAAATCTCAGGCTAGAAAAACAATGATGGATGCTGGAGTCCCAGTTGTACCAGGAACAAAAGAACCTATTTACGATGTAGAATCTGGAATGAAAGCTGCGGAAAACATCGGCTACCCTGTTATGGTAAAGGCTTCTTCTGGTGGTGGCGGAAAAGGGATGCGTGTTGTAAAGGATAGGAATGGTTTTGAATTTTTATTTAATGTGGCTCAGCGGGAATCTATAAATGCGTTTGGTGATGATACTATGTACATTGAAAAATTTATAGAAGATCCAAGACATATAGAAATTCAAGTAATTGCTGATAATTTTGGAAATGTAGTGGCTCTTGGGGAAAGAGACTGTTCCGTTCAGAGAAACCATCAAAAATTAGTAGAAGAATCGCCATCTCCTGCAATTTCCCCAGAAATTCGGGAAGCACTAAATAAATATGCTATTCTGGCAGCAAAAGCAGTAAATTATACAAACGCTGGAACGATAGAATTTATAATGGGTGCGGATGGCTCATATTATTTTATGGAAATGAATACCCGAATTCAAGTAGAACACGGAGTTACTGAAATGGTGACAGGAACAGATTTAATCATTGAACAGATTAGAGTGGCAATGAATGAAAAATTAAGTTTTGCACAGGAAGATATACAATTGCGAGGACATGCAATAGAATGTCGTATAAATGCAGAAATTCCTGAAAAAAACTTTATGCCAAGTCCAGGAAAAATAACAAACATACATTTACCAGATGGTAATGGAATAAGAGTTGATACTGCCATTTACACAGGCTATACAATACCAACTGAATATGATTCAATGATTGCCAAAATTATAGTTCACGCTCCAACTCGTGAAATGGCACTTCAAAAAATGCGTTCAGCACTAAATGAAACTGTTATTTTAGGTGTAGAAACGAACTTAGATTTTCAATATCAAATTATGAGAAACGAGGTTTTCTGTCAAGGGAAAGCAACTACAAGTTTTATTGAAAATGTATTGCTTTATTAAAAATTTAAATAAAAAATGAAAAGAGGTAAAATATGGCTTTTAAAGTGGATTTGAACTGTGATTTGGGAGAAAGTTTCGGTAATTATAAAATTGGAGGAGATGATAAAATTATTCCTCTTATTTCCAGTGCTAATGTAGCTTGCGGATTTCACGCAGGAGATCCTGTCGTTATGAAAAAAACGATAGAAACTGCTAAAAAAAATAACATTGGAATAGGAGCTCACCCTGGATTTCTGGACTTAATGGGATTTGGACGACGTGAGATGAAAATTTCAATAGACGAAGCGAAAGCCTATGTGCTGTATCAATTAGGAGCTTTAGGAGCTTTTTGTAAAAGTGAAGGTGTAAAGCTGCAACACGTAAAGCCTCATGGAGCTTTGTATAATATGGCTGCAAAAGACTATAATCTGTCAAAGGCTATTTGTGAGGCTATTGCTGATTTTGACAGTTCTCTCATAATTCTTGGACTTTCGGGAAGCGAAACTTTAAAAGCTGCAAAAGACTTAGGTTTAAAATATGCCAGCGAAGTTTTTGCAGACAGGGCTTATGAAGAAGATGGAAGCCTTGTGGCACGTTCAAAGGAAGGGGCAATGATTCACGATGAAAACGAAGCAATAAAACGTGTAATAAAAATGATAACAGAACAAAAAGTAACTTCAATAACAGGAAAAGAAATACCGATAAAGGCTGATTCCATTTGTGTTCACGGCGATGGTGAAAAAGCTTTGCTTTTTGTAAAAAAAATACGTGAAAAATTAGAAAATGAAGGGATTATAATTCAAAAATTATCAGAAATTATATAATATACTAAACCTATTTAAAATTAAACTACTAAAAATTATATAGATTTAGGGTTTGAGTAAAATAGTCATAGCCTTTTGAGTTTAGTTTTAAAGCAGTTTTACTATAAATTTGAAGTTTGTTAATTGATTGAATTAAGCAAATCTAAAAAATAAGAAAGGAGTTTTATTATTTTTCTTAAAAAATAAAATTAAAAAATGAGTTTACTATCAGATATTGCAGTGCCAATCGCAAAATTGGTGAATATGAAAAAATATAAGGAAAAAGATTTTTTAAATCCAAGGAGAGATACAGATTTTTTGAATAAAAAAAATTTTGACAAATCGCTTATTATTGACGAACAGTTTATTGATGAATATCAAGTTTTGACAGTTTTTTCAGAAGAAAGCTATAACAGACACGTTGTTTTTCTACACGGTGGAGCTTATGTAATGCGTGCTGTCAAAGCTCACAAAAATATTATTGAAAAATTAGTAAAGAAATTTCATTTAAAAGTTACATTCATTGACTATCCACTTGCTCCAGAAAATACTGCTGACAAAGCTCATAGAGTATTAATGGATGCCTACAGACATATAACTAATAACTATAAAGATGATGAATTTTACTTATTTGGTGATTCTTCTGGCGGTGGCTTGGCACTTGCATTTTTACAAATATTGAAAAATAAGAAAGATTTGCCATTTCCAAAGAAAACTGCGTTAATGTCACCTTGGGTAGATGTTTCAATGACAAATGAAGAAATACCCGAATTTGCTGAAAAAGATCCTCTCTTGCCGCTGAATGGACTTATTATAACAGGAAAACAGTTTGCAGGAGAACTGGATGTGAAAAATCCTATGATTTCACCAATTTATGGAAATATGGATAATCTTGGAGAAATTTTTCTAATTTTCGGAACAAATGAAATATTATATCCTGATTGCTTAAAATTAAGTGATTTGATGGAAGTTGCAATCGGAACAAGTGTAGAAATAAAAATTGGGGAAAATTTGTGCCATGACTGGATTTTGGCACCTCTCAAGGAATCAGAAGAAACTATTGATGAAATTGGAAATTTTTTTCTGAAATAAAATAATAAATAATAAAACGAGGAATTTTAATTATGTCTGAAAAAAAACAAAAAAAGAATATAGAAAGCAATGAAATTAGCAAAAGAATTGATAAGGATAAACACGAAGAAATTCTTAAAATTTATAAAGAAATAAAAAAAGGTATCGAAAAAGCTATAGAAGGCTATAAAAAGGCTTGGAAAGGTACAGAAAAAGAAGTATTTGCGGAAATGGCATTTTGTATTCTGACACCTCAGTCAAAAGCAAAAAATGCTTGGCAAGCCATTACAACTTTAGTAGAAAATGGACTGCTTTACAACGGAAAGCCTGAAGAAATAGTAGAATTTCTAAATATTGTCAGATTTAAGAATAATAAATCACGATACTTGGTGGAATTACGGGATTTAATGACAAGAGATGGAAAATTGCAGCCAAAAAAAATATTATCAGAAATTGGTGATACTCTTGAAAAAAGAAAATGGATTTTGAAAAATATTAAGGGAATGGGATTAAAAGAGGCAAATCACGTATTGCGAAATCTTGGATTTGGAGAAAATATTGCCATTTTAGATAGACACATTCTAAGAAATCTTAAATCACTTAATGTAATTAGTGAAATTCCTAAAACAATAACAGAAAAAAAATACTATGAAATTGAAGAAAAAATGCAGGAATATTCAGAATTTTCTAAAATAAAAATGGATGAGCTGGACTTGGTTTTATGGTACAAGGAAGTTGGCGAAATTTTTAAATAATTTTATAGTGAATTCTTTTTCAAAATATGATAAAATATCATTGGAAAATTATTATAAATGTCAAATTACACATAATTTAACTTTAAAAAATAAATTTATAAATTAAGATTCAAAAAACAATATTAAAGTATTGAAAGGAGAGTGTTTTTTATGACTTCTAATTTAAAGCAATTAAAAAATGATATAAAAAAAAGGTCAATCCTTATCGGAATAGCTGCTTTGCTAGTTAGCTGCGGCGGAGGTGGTGGTGGCGGAGGTTCAACATCAGCTGCAACACCAACTACACCAACCACTCCTGCTACACAGCCTACTACCCCAGCACCTGTAACAAATAAACCAACTGTAACAACAACAGCATCTGGGTTAACATGGAATGATACAACTCTATCATATAACAAAGATAACCCACATAACAATTCAAATACTGCACTTACAGGTTCGAATGTTAAAGTAGGAATTATTGACGTAGGATTTGAAAACTCAACTTTTTCAGCTGATCTTACACAAAAATTTGGAAGCCGTTTAACAAAACTTACAGTTCCAGGATTCACATCACAAGCTACCGCAAATGATGATCACGGAATAGTTGTCGCTGATCTTGCAGCAGGCGCTTCTAATGGAATTGCTAAAGGTGCCAGCGTTTATGCAATTGATGCAGCAAAACATGAAGCAAACAAAAGAACATACCCTCATGTAACATTAGATATGTACCAACAACTAAAAAATCATGGTGTTACTATTTATAACCAATCTTTTGGAATTGATGGAGTTGTGACAGATTTTAACAGCATTCCAACGTCAAGCCGTTATTATGGTTATCAAATAGGAAATGATATCCTTAACTTCTATAAAAACGAAGTAAATAATGGTTCATTATTTGTATGGGCTGCAGGAAACGACTCATCTGATAAACAACCTACTCTTGAAGGAGGATTGCCATATTTTGAAAATAGCCTTCAAAAAGGATGGATAAATGTTGTTGCTTTAACTTCAAAAGTCGAATCAAAATTGGGAGACACCAGCTGGAATAACTTGACTCCCCTTTCGCCAGCAGGAGTTGCTAAGAACTGGACTGTAACTGCGGTTGGAGATCAAACATTTACAATAAAAGGACAAAATTATGTTGGTGGAGGTTCTTCTTTTGCAGCGCCACTTGTAACAGGAACTGCGGCATTGCTTAAAGAAAAATATCCTTGGATGGATGCTAGCCTAATTCGTCAAACAATCTTATCAACTGCGACAGACATAGGAGCAACTGGGGTTGATGAAGTTTATGGATGGGGACTTTTAAACATTGATAAAGCACTTAAAGGACCTGCATTATTTGATAAAAGCCTTGCACTTGGAGATACTGTAAATATTAATATTCCTAATGGAAGTTATACTTTTTCAAATAATATTTCAGGAGACGCTGGTGTAATTAAAGATGGAAATGGAGATTTGATCTTATCTGGACACTCTACATTTACAGGACCTACGACAGTAAATGCGGGAAGATTGCAAGTAAACGGTGTTTATTCTTCCTCTATTAGTGTAAGAAGGCAAGCTACTCTTTCCACAAATAATGCTGTAATAAAAAATGATATTACAAATAATGGAACTCTAGAAAACTCTGGTTCAACACAAATTACTGGAAATTATGAGGCTTTGGAAAATTCAAGAGTTGTATCAGATTTAAATTCTAATATTCATGTAAAAGGAAAAGTTAATTTAAACAATTCAAGACTTGAAATTAAGCCAGAAGAAAATGGTGAAAGAAAATACGTAACAGCTAATGGGACTACACAAAATGTAATTACGTCAGATAACAAAATTGATGGAAACTTTGAAAATGTAAATACTGATGATATGCTAAATGCTAAAATCAATCAAAATGAAAATACTGTTTCAGCAGAAGTAAGCAGAAAAAATGTATTAGAGTATGTAGAAAAAATAGCAGAATCTGACGAAATGCAGAAAAATACTGCTCAAAACTTGGAAACTGCTTTCCAAAACCTAGATCAAAGCATTGAAAACGGAACTGCTGGAAATGTAGCTCAATTTGAAAGAAAAGCTGCCACTCTACAAGCTCTTACTTCTTCTAACAGGGCTGCAGTCCTAGACAGTCTGTCTGGACAAATTTACGCTTCTGCACAAGCACTTACATTCCAACATTCACAAACTGTAAACAAGGATTTATCAAACAGATTAGTTATGCTTGGAACTCTTGATAATGTTGGGGATAAATTTGGACTATGGATTTCTGGTTTTGGTGCCAATGGTACGTTAAAACAGGATGGATATGGTAAGGGAGATACTAAAGTTGCTGGTGGACAAGTTGGAGTGGACAAGCAGTTTGGTGAAAACCTTATCTTAGGTACTGCACTTTCCTATTCAAAAGCTGATGTTAAATTTGACAGATATGGTGGAAAATCTGATGCTAACAACTTTGGAGTTTCATTATATGGAAGATTAGGAAACAAGGATGTTCCGTTCTACCTTCAAGGCCGTCTTGGTATCGGATTTGTTGACAGTGATGTTGAAAGAGACATTATTTTAAGCAATAATGATTTTACAAGAGCAAAAATTAATCATAATGACAAAGTTTATTCTGGATATTTAGAAACAGGATATGATATTAAAAATAGTAGTGGAGATTTCGTTGTAACACCATTTGTAGGATTAACTCATGATACAGTTGTAAGAGGTTCATTCTCTGAAGAGAAGAGCCAGTTCGGACTGACTGCGGACAAGAAAAACTACAACCAGACAGCAGCATTACTTGGACTTAGAGTTGGGAAATCTGTAAACTGGAACAATGGAAGCAAGACTACATTCCAAGGTTATGTAACGCATCAGAGAGCATTCAATGAGCAGGACTTGAGCTTTGACGCAAGATATACTGGACTGCCTGGAGCAACTTTCAAGGTAAAAGGTATTGGACTCTCTAAGAACAAGACCTGGGCAGGAGTTGGAGCATTGACAGAAGTAAATTCCGGATTTGGATGGTATGTGAACTATGACGGTTCTATTGACAGTGGAAAAGGTAAAGGAAATAACAATGTCTTTACTACTGGTCTTAGATTTAACTTCTAATATGATTTTGTCATAAATAATTACTTCTAAGATAGGAAGGGCTGTAACATAAAATTTGAGTTACAGCTTTTCTTGTTTACTTAGATTTTTTAACACGAACTTCCATTTATAAAATAAGAATAAATTTTTTAATAGTGATATTCAATAGTTAATTCACAATTATTCAATTTTTTATTTTATGCTAAATCCTGTTAAAAAAATGAAAACCATATCTTAGAATTAATTGAAAATATTAGGTTTATATCCTTTATAAAAAAGTTTGTAATAAACTTGTTATTAAAATAAAGTTTAGTATAAAATTATAAAAATGACTTTGTTGACTTTTGGTATAACAAGTGTTACAATATTATAAATGAAAAAAATGGAGGTTTTAATTATGAAACAGAATGCTTTGATTAACAATATCATTAAAATTGAAACAAAAGAAAAAGAAATTTTAAAAAATATTCTTTTAGTATTAGGAGGAGTAGCATTTCTAAGTTTAATGGCTCAAGTTATGATTCCGTTACCTTATACTCCTGTACCAATTACACTTGGAACATTTGGAGTTACATTAATGGCATTACTATATGGTAGAAAATTAGGAACTGCTACTATACTTTCCTATGTTGCGGCAGGTAGTCTAGGCGCTCCAATTTTTGCTGGTGCCAAGGCAGGATCTTTATTTTCACCAACAGGAGGATATCTTTTAGGATATATTGTTTCTACAATTATTTTAGGATACTTAGCTGACAAGGGAGTTACAAAATCTTATGTAAAAACAATTCTTTCATTAATGCTTTCCAGTACGATTATTTTGACATTAGGTGCATTAGTGCTATCATTATTCGTAACTAATAAAAATGTACTTATGATAGGTGTATTGCCTTTCCTTCCAGGAGATGCATTAAAATCAACTGCTGTAACATTGCTTGTTCCTACATTATGGAAATTTGTTCCTAAAAATGATAAATAATAAAATTTAAATATTATAAATTCCCATTTTTATGAAAAATCTAGATGGGAATTTTTTTTATGTAACTAAAATCACGCTATAATTCTAAAAAAATGTTGTACAATAAAAATGGAGAAAAAATTAAATTTGAAATTGATTTAGGAAGTTATATATAAAACTGAGTAATTTTTTTACTTGGTCTTCTATATCTTCTTTATCTTTCATTCAGTTAAGTGCACTTTAACATCAGTTAAATCTGTATTATAAAGTGCATTTTTTTATTTACCAGATTTTAAAAGTATTTTTAGTATAATAATTATGATTTTTAAATCAATCTTACTAATTCTTTAAAAGTTTTATTAATTGGTATTGACAATTTAAATATTTGGTGGTAATATAACATTGTTAGGTTTGCCTAATTTTATAATTAGGCATATCTAAGAAAGAAAGAAAGGAGTTGAGATGAGTAAAAGTATTGAAGATTATTTAAAAGGGATATACACTTTGAAAAAGAAAAAAGAATACTCCAACAAAAACCTTGCAGAATATTTAAATATATCTCCAGCATCAGTTAGCGAAATGATAAAAAAGCTAGTAAATGAAGGATATTTAACTATTGAAAAAAAGAAAGTGAAGCTTACTGAAAAAGGAAGTAATTTTGCATTAGATATTATTCGTAAACATAGAGTTTGGGAAGTTTTTCTATTTGAAAAACTGGGATATGATAAGGAAGATGTTCATAAAGAGGCTGAGATTTTAGAACACGTTACAAGTAACAAACTCCTTCAAAAACTTGAAAAGTTTTTATTTTATCCAAAAGAATGCCCGCATGGAAGTCCAATTTTTTATGATTTGAAAGACTTTGATGAAGGAAATGTCATAAAATTGTCAGAGGCTGAAGAAGATGATGAAATTGTTATACTGAGTGTAGAGGATAATATTGAATTATACGACTATCTGCGGGATTTAAATATAAATTTAAAAGAACAGTATATTGTTGAAAAAAAAGATCCCTTTGATGGTCCAATATATTTAAAAAGTAAAGAAAATAATAAAAAAATAGTAGCTTTTAATGCAGCAACAATGATTGAAGTTTATAAAAAAAATAAAGACTTGGAGGAGATTGACTATGAGTAAAAACAATATTCTTAAAAAATTAAATTTATTAATTGCAATATGTGTAGTAATGATGTTACTTGTATCCTGTGGAAAAAATGGATCCTCATCAGGAAAAAAAATAAAAGTTACTACTACTACTACAATGCTTACTGACCTTGTAAGAACAATCGGTGGAGATAAAGTTGAAGTTACAGGTCTTATGGGAGAAGGAGTAGATCCACATTTATATAGTGCCAGTGCAGGAGATATTGAAAAACTTGGAAATGCAGATATTATAGTGTATGGTGGATTACATCTGGAAGGTAAAATGACAGAAATTTTCGAAAAATTAACTTCTCAAAACAAAAATATATTAAATGTTGGGGACAAACTGGATAAAAGTAAAATTCATCTAGTTGACCAAAATACTCCTGACCCGCATGTATGGTTTAATACTGAACTATGGGAAAAAGAAGCTGAAGCTGTAGAAGCTGAATTAAGTAAATTTGACCCTAAAAATAGCGACTACTACAAAGAAAACTTAAAAAAATATAAAGCTGAACTAAATGAACTTACAACTTATGTAAAAACAAGAATCAAGGAAATTCCTGAAAAAAGCAGAGTCCTTGTAACAGCTCACGATGCATTTAACTACTTTGGAGAACAATTTGGACTAGAAGTAAAAGCAATACAAGGTGTTTCTACAGATTCTGAAACTGGTACAAAAAACATAAGCGACTTAGCCAACTTCATTGTTCAAAGAAATATAAAAGCAATATTTGTAGAATCTTCTGTTCCAAAAAAAAGTATCGAAGCTCTACAGGAAGCTGTAAAATCTAAAGGAAAAGAAGTTAAAATAGGTGGAGAATTGTATTCAGACTCATTAGGAGACAAAACACACAACTCTGAAACTTATATTAAAACAGTTAAGGCAAACGCCGATACCATCGTAAATGCTTTAAAATAAAAATTAAACTCGCTTTTCTCAGACCATAATTTTTATTTTCAAAAATCAAGATATTTTTGATTTAATTACAATAATTAATTTAATAAAAATAAATATTAAGCAAAATTTCGTTAAAGAAAAAAGAACTGTTTGAGCTTTTGAAAAACATTTTAAATAAAATTAATTTATTTGATATAAAAATAACCTATATTCAAAAGCAAGTTTTCTTTTTTCTTTATAAGAAAGTTTTGCGTAAGCGGGAGTGCAGAGGTATGGCGTCTGATACCTCTGCGTTAAAAAATTAATATAAATAGAATTTAGGAGAAAAAATGAATACAAATATTTCTGATGATGTTATTATAAAAGTTGAGGATTTGACAATAGCCTACGAGGATAAACCTGTTTTATGGGATATTGAACTGGGGATAAAAAAAGGTATTCTTATGGCTATTGTTGGACCAAATGGAGCGGGAAAATCTACATTGATTAAGGCTATGCTTGATTTGATAAAGCCTATTACTGGGGAGGTTAGGTTTTATGACGAAAAATACAGCAAAGTACGTGATAAAATAGCGTATGTGCCTCAAAGAGGTAGTGTTGACTGGGATTTTCCTACTACTGTGTTTGATGTTGTGGAAATGGGACGTTACGGAAAAGTTGGATGGTTAAAGAAAGTTAGAAAAATTGATAAGGAAAAGACTAAGGAAGCTATTCATAAAGTGGAAATGGATGAGTTTTCAGATAGACAGATAAGCCAGTTATCTGGTGGACAGCAGCAAAGGGTATTTCTAGCACGGGCATTGGTACAGGATGCAGAAATATACTTTATGGATGAACCATTTCAAGGAGTTGACAGCAAAACCGAAAAATCTATTATAAATATTCTAAAAAAATTACGTGATGAAAAAAAGACAGTAATTGTTGTTCACCACGATTTACAGACCGTAAAGGATTATTTTGACTATGTAACATTTATAAATGTTTCTGTTGTAGCTTCCGGACCTGTAGAAGAAATTTTTACTCCAGAAAACATCGAAAAAACATATAAAAGTAAAAAAACAGTTCAAAATAGTGTAAAGGAGGGTTAATAAATGAATATGTTAAATCTTCTTATAACTGACCATACCTTTAGAACAGTTGCACTTGGATGTTCTTTACTTGGAATGGTTTCTGGAATACTTGGATGTTTTGCCGTTTTACGAAAGCAAAGTTTATTGGGAGATGCAGTTTCTCATGCTTCACTTCCTGGAGTTTGTTTAGCCTTTTTATTTACAAATGTGAAAAATACAGAAGTTTTACTGCTGGGTGCTTTAATAACAGGAATTGTATGTATTGGTTTAATTCAACTGATTCAAAATTATACAAAAATAAAATTTGATAGTGCTTTGGCATTGATTTTATCGGTATTTTTTGGGTTAGGGTTAGTTTTACTTTCTTATCTGAATAAATTGCCAGGTGCAAATAAATCAGGATTAAATAAATTTATTTTCGGACAAGCGTCAACATTTATTAAAAGAGATGTAAATATTATTCTGATTACAGGGATTATTCTTTTAATTATAATTATTCTTTTCTGGAAGGAATTTAAAATTGTTTCATTTGACTCTGATTTTGCCAAAACATTAGGGTTTCCAAGCAAGAAAATCGAAATATTAATTTCCATATTGATTGTAACTACTGTAATAATAGGTATTCAGGCGGCAGGAGTAATATTAATAAGTGCAATGCTTATTTCTCCAGCAGTTGCAGCACGGCAATGGACAGATAAACTTTCAATTATGGTAATTTTAGCAGCATTTTTTGGAGGAATATCAGGTCTGCTTGGAACTTTGATAAGTATAAGTGAAAGCAATTTGCCAACTGGACCTGTTATCGTTATAATTATAAGTATAATCGTAGTTATTAGCATTCTTTTCTCAAACAAAAGAGGGATTGTATTTAAAATTATAAGAAATCAGAAAAGAAAAAAAGAATTTAGAGAAAAACTTGAAAATAAAAAAACTGAATTAAATAGTTTAAAAATAAATAATTTGGAAGGGGGAAAATAAATTATGGGTTTTTCGTTGGAAATACAGCTTATCGCAATAATGGTGGCAAGTGCCTGCTCTATTTTAGGAACATTCCTGGTTTTAAAAAGTATGGCAATGGTTTCAGATGCGATTACGCACACTATCTTACTTGGAATTGTAATTGCATTTTTTGCAGTTCATGATTTGAACTCCCCTTTGTTAATTGTTGGTGCGGGAATAGTTGGAGTTTTAACAGTTTACCTTGTGGAACTTCTTAATTCGACAAGGCTTGTCAAAGAGGATTCAGCAATTGGAGTAGTTTTTCCGCTGTTATTCAGTATCGCTGTAATTTTAATTTCAAAATATGCTGGAAATGTGCATTTGGATTTGGATTCAGTATTGCTGGGAGAACTGGCATTTGCGCCATTTAATCGGGTACAGATATTTGGTTTCAGTGTTGCTAAAGGGCTAATTGCAACTTTTATCGTATTTTTAATAAATTTATCTTTTATTGTTATTTTTTTCAAGGAATTAAAAATTTCGGTATTTGATAAGGCTCTTGCAATAACACTTGGAATGAAGCCAATATTAATTCACTATATTCTTATGTCGCTTGTATCAATGACAGCAGTATCCTCATTTGAGGCAGTAGGTTCAATACTGGTAGTTGCATTTATGATAGGACCTCCAATTACAGCATATCTATTGACTGACAAGCTAAAAGTAATGATAGGGTTAAGTATTCTTTTAGGAGCAGTTGCAAGTATTATAGGATTCCATTTTGCACGATTCTTTGATATTTCAATTGCTGGAAGCATTGCAGTAATGATAGGTATCATTTTTCTAATGACCTTGATTTTCTCGCCTAAAAAAGGGCTAATTTTCACAATAAGACGTAAAAAAAGTCAAAAAATAACTTTTTCTGTAAGAATACTTCTGATTCATCTATCCAATCATACTAACACAAAACAGGAAAAAGATGAATGTGGAATTGACACCATTGATAATCACTTACGTTGGAATAAAGTCTTCTTGAATAAAGTTATTGAAAAAGCTAAAAAGGAAAAATATATTTATGTTGATAGCAGAGTTTATAAACTTTCTGAAAAAGGAGAAAAATATTTACTAAATATGTAGTCATATGTAGTCAACTTATTCAAAAATATTAAATTGACTATAAATACAATATCTTCTACTCTTATTTCAAACTATAATCACTGCAATATTTTAAAGATTGGTTTCTGCAAAATAAAGAAATCAGTCTTTTTTTTATAAAATTTTATATTATACTAAACTTCATTTAAAAATAGGAATAATTTTTTATAATAAGGTTATTTGATAACTAATTTATAATTATTCAACTAAATTATTCTTTAGATATTTTAATTAATAAATATTTTTTCATATTACTATGTTTTTTCTTTTTTATTTTCGTAGGATTGCTCATTGCCGCAAATCCTTATCTTGCAGTAAATATTTATCCCAGTTTGGCAAGATTGCTACGCAATAACCTATGGCTAGTCTACGACATTTTTCTGCACTGAAAAAAAACTCGCTATGCTCAAACAGTTTTGCCAGCACAGAAAAATATTCCGATGGATTAGTTCATGCCAGATTCTGTTTAAAAAAGGAAAATTATATTTTAAATTATTTGAAAATATTAGATTTATATCCTTAATAAAAAAATTTATAATATATATGATTCAAAAAAATTAAATAAATTTTTTTAATGCAAAAAATGGGAATTAAAAAGAAAAAATTTTTAAAAAATAACTAATTATGGAATTATATATTTTTTTTATGAAACTTGAAAAACACAAAATATTGTGTTATCATTATGTTATAAAAACTATATATAGTGTTTTGTGTTTTAAATAAGACTTATTATAATTCATAGGGAAGGTTAATTGGGATTTAGAAAAATAAGAAAAAAATTTTAAAATTGAATCTAAAAAACTAAATTCAGGAAATTTAAGTTTTTAAATAAATTTTGAAAAATACCACAATTAATATTGCAATTTATGTGAAAAAATCAAACCTTTTGTTCAATTCTAAAATATTTTACTTTAATTTGTTAGAAAAAATAGGGAGGAACGGAAATGCAAGCACAATTAACAGAGAATTTAAAAAATATAATAGCAGGAATAGTAAATGTCGAATCTAATGATACGAATAATGAAAATGCCAATATGTCGGCAATGACACCAGCTGGGCAAATGATGAAATTTGCAAGCGAAGTTTCTAAAATTTACGCTTTGGAAAATTTGATTTCACCACAATTCAAGGAAGCCCATGAAAAAGGACTTATCCATATTCATGATTTAGACTTTTATTCCAGCAAGACTACAACTTGCCTGCAGTATGACCTTGAAAATATGTTTGAAAACGGATTTTATACAAAGCACGGATATATTCGTGAAGCACAGAGCATTTCTACTTACGCCACGCTTGCAACCATTATTTTTCAAACAAATCAGAATGAACAGCACGGCGGACAGGCTATCCCAGCATTTGACTTTTATATGGCAAAAGGAGTCTTAAAATCATTTAGAAGGCATCTAAAAAAACGAATTTTAAGTTTTCTAAAAATAAAAAATGGAATTGAAGTTACTAAGGATCAGGAAGAAAATATAAAAAATTTTCTAAAAGAAAATATTTCTTCAATAAAGTGTAGCGAAAATGTAATAAAATTAATGGAAAATTTTTTTGAAATAAAAAAAGATGATTTAATTAAACTTTTGACAGAATCCTATCAAGATACTGAAACTGAAACTTATCAAGCAATGGAAGGATTTTTGCACAATCTGAACACGATGCACTCACGTGGCGGAAATCAAGTTGTTTTTTCTTCAATAAATTATGGAACAGATACTTCAGAAGAAGGAAGAATGGTTATCCGTGAACTTCTAAAAGCAACATCAAGCGGGCTTGGTAAACATGAAACACCAATTTTCCCAATACAAATCTTTAAAGTAAAAGAAGGTCTTAATTATTCTGAAAATGACTACAATCTAGCTAGAAACGATTTTGATGGAATTTTAGAAACTGTTAAAAAACAAAAAATTTCTTATGAAAATAATTCAAAAAACAAAAAAAATATTTTTGAAACACCAAATTTTGATTTACTACTGCTATCCTGTGAAACTTCAAGCAGAAGACTATTTCCAAATTTTGTTTTTCTAGATTCAGAATTTAACAGACACGAAAAATGGAAAATGGATGATCCGAAAAAATATAAATACGAAATTGCTACAATGGGCTGCCGTACACGAGTATTTGAGAATGTGAATGGTGAAAAAAGTAGTCTTGGACGTGGAAATCTATCATTTACAAGCATTAATTTCCCTAGAATTGCAATATTGACAAGAAAAAAAGTAGAAAATGAAATTTTAAAAATGGAAAAAGCTGGTAAATTTTTAAACGAAGAAGAAAAAAATAATAAAAAAATCGAACTTCTAACAGAAGAATTTCAGAAAAAAGTCCTAGAAACAACATATCTAGCTGGAAAACAGCTTTATGAACGTTACAATTTCCAAAAAACTGCTCTTGCAAAGCAATTTCCATTTATGAGAAGCAATAATTTGTGGAAAGGGCTTGGAGTAAAGGATGGAAATGAAGAAGTAGGAGAAGCCATAAATTCAGGTTCACTTTCGATAGGATTTGTTGGTGGATCAAATGCAATGTACGCCTTATTTGATGTAGAACATGGAACAAGCGAAGTTGCCTATAAAGTGCTTTATGACACAATTGAGAAAATGGGCACAGTCGCAGATGAATTTAGAGATAAATATCATTTAAACTATTCGATTCTGGCAACTCCAGCTGAAAGTCTGACAGGAAGATTTTTGCGTATTGACAGAAATGAGTTCGGAGTAATTAAAAATGTTACAGACAGAGATTATTACGTAAATTCATTCCATATTGACGTAAAAAAAGAAATCAGTCTTTTTGACAAAATTAGAAAAGAAGCGCCGTTTCATAAACTAACAAGAGGAGGGCACATCACTTATGTGGAACTGGATGGAGAAGCTCGTAAAAATATAGGTGTTATGCTAAAAATTGTAAAAGTAATGAAAGATACGGGAATTGGCTACGGTTCAATAAACCACCCTGTTGACAGATGTAGAGATTGTGGAACAGAAGCGATAATTTATGATAAATGTCCAATTTGCGGAAGTCACAATATTTCTAGAATTAGAAGAATAACAGGTTATTTGACAGGAGACTTGGACAGCTGGAACAGTGCAAAACAGGCTGAAGAGCAGGATAGAGTAAAACACGGCATAAAATAATGCAATAAGTGAGGTAATTTAAAGTGAATGAAGAACAAGAAATAAAAGAAAAAAATTCAGAAAATCTAAAAAATGATTTTACATTAAGGCTTTTAATGACTTATAAGGAAACCATTGTTGATGGTATCGGTCTTCGTTATTCACTTTATTTTGCAGGTTGCTCACACGCCTGTCCTGGCTGCCACAACGAATATTCATGGAATCCCAATCATGGAAATATACTCACATATGAAAAACTAGAAGAAATTGCTAAGGAAATAAATGAGAACACCTTGCTTGATGGAATTACAATAAGTGGCGGCGATCCTCTTTTTAATCCCACAGATATGTTAAAAGTGCTAAAATTTTTAAAGGCAAAGACAGGAAAAAATATATGGCTTTACACTGGCTATACAATCGAACAGTTACGTGAAGATGAATTACGTAAAAAATGTCTTAAATATGTAGATGTACTAGTCGACGGACGATTTGTAAAAGAACTTTATGACCCAAATATAAAATTTAGAGGAAGCAGTAATCAGAGAATTATTAATAAAGAAGAATTCTTTATTTAAATCTTAAAAAATAAAAATTTCATTTTATACCAAAAACATATAGAAAAAACTCAAAAATAATGCTAAAATACTTGTATAAAATTATGTTTTATAAAAAATTTTAATAAATAGAGGTGAAAAGTGAAAGAAAAAATTATTATCATCGATTTTGGTTCACAATACAGCCAATTAATTGCCAGAAGAATTAGAGAGATGGAAGTTTATTGTGAAATTGTGCCTTTAATTGATATTGAAAAAATAAAAAATGGAGAAGAAAAGCTAAAAGGTATCATCTTTTCAGGAGGTCCTGCTTCAGTTTATGAAAAAGGTGCTCCAACTGTAAATCCTGAAGTATTTAACTTAAATCTTCCTATTTTGGGAATTTGCTATGGAATGCAACTAATCACACACTTAAACGGCGGAAAAGTTGAAAAAGCAGATTCAAGAGAGTTTGGGAAAGCTGTATTAGAAGTAGAAAATAACGACAATCCTTTGTTTACAGGAGTAAAAAAATCTTCTAACATCTGGATGAGCCACAACGATCACATCACAGAATTGCCAACAGGCTTTGAAATTATCGCAAAAACAGATTCATCAATCGCCGCAATTACAAACAACAACGGAATTTATGCACTTCAATTCCACCCAGAAGTAGTCCATTCTGAATGTGGAACACAAATTTTAGAAAATTTTGTATTTAACATCTGTAAATGCGAAAAAAACTGGAAAATTTCAAGTTTTATTACTGAAAAAACAAAATCCATCAAGGAAACTGTCGGAGATGAACACGTACTGCTTGCCCTTTCTGGTGGAGTAGATTCATCAGTTGCCGCAGTTCTGATTAACAACGCAATCGGACACCAGCTTACTTGTATGTTTGTAGATACTGGTCTTCTAAGAAAAGATGAAGGAAAAAAAGTTCTTGAATATTACAAAAAACACTTTGACTTAAACATTGTTTTCGTTGATGCAAAAGACAGATTTTTAAACAAATTAAAAGGCGTAGATGAACCTGAAGCCAAGAGAAAAATCATTGGAAACGAATTTATCGAAGTCTTTAACGAAGAAATTAGAAAACTTAAAGGACAGGAAGGTGCAAAATTCCTAGCACAAGGTACAATCTATCCTGATGTAATCGAATCACAATCCATAAAAGGCCCTTCGCACACAATAAAATCTCACCATAACGTAGGAGGATTGCCAGAAGACTTGCAATTTGAATTACTTGAACCTTTAAAAGAACTATTTAAAGACGAAGTACGAAAAGTAGGACATGAACTTGGACTGCCTGACACAATTATAAAAAGACATCCATTCCCAGGTCCAGGACTTGGAATCAGAGTTATCGGAGAAGTAACTCCTGACAAAGTAAAAATCCTTCAAGAAGCCGACGATATCTTTATCACAGAACTAATAGAAAAAGGACTTTACGACAAAGTAGATCAGGCATTCGTAACATTATTACCTGTAAAAACTGTCGGAGTTATGGGCGACCAAAGAACTTATGAATACGTAGCAGCTATTCGTTCAGTAAATACCATCGACTTCATGACTGCTACTTGGTCAAAACTTCCTTACGAATTCTTGGAAGAAGTGTCAAATAAAATTATAAACAAAGTAAACGGTATTAATAGAATCGTGTATGATATTTCTTCTAAACCGCCGGGAACTATTGAATGGGAGTAATAATCATTTTTTTTAATAACCTATACAAAAATTAGGAGGATAATATGTCAAATAGAGGCTCAGAATGGAGAAAATGGGATTTACATTTACATACAGCAAGCTCTTATGATTATAAATATAAAGCAGGTGATTCAGACGAAATTTTAATAGATAAATTAACAGAAAATAACATAGAAGGTGTTGTAATAACAGATCATTTTGTTATAGATAAAAATAGAATAGAGAATTTAAAGCGGATAGCAGAAGAGAAAAAAACTAAAATTAAATTTTTTCCAGGAGTAGAACTTAGAACTGATAAAGGAGATACAAATATTCATATAATTCTAATATTTTCAAATGAAACTGATATAGATACATTGTCTAAAGATTTTGAATATTTTAAAAGAAATACTTCAAAAGCAAACGATAGTGAGACTACTATTTACTGGGACTATAATGATATTGTTAAATTTGCTCAAGAACGAAATGGACTTATATCTATTCATGCTGGACATAAATCTAATGGCATTGATGAAAGAATAACAAATAAATTAGAACATAATCAAGCTATCAAAATAGAATATTCAAAAACTGTTGATATATTTGAAATGGGAAAAGTCAAAGATCTGGAGGGTTATAAAAATCATGTTTTTCCTAAAATTGGCAGGCGTCCTTTGATTATTTCTTCTGACAATCATGATCCACGATGTTATGATAATAATAAATGTTTATGGATTAAATCTGATTTAACATTTGAAGGTTTAAAACAAATCATCTACGAACCAGACGAAAGAATAAAATATGGAAAAAGTAATCCAAATGATAAGTTAGATTATCTATTAATCGATTATTTAGAATATGATGATAATAAAAAGATATTTTTTAATAGTGGATTAAATACAATTATAGGCGGAAGGAGTACAGGAAAATCCACTCTATTAAATTCTATTGCTAAATATCAAAATAATCCAAATTCAAAAGAAGATCATTACACATTACCAAATGTTAAAGTTATATGGCGTGATGGACAATTAGATGCAGCAAGAGAAGTAGAATTTATTCCTCAAGAATTTATGATTAATATTTCAAAAAACACTAAAGATTTGAATAATTTACTTCATAAAATAATTAAAGAAAAAGATATGACTAAAGAAGAGGATAAATACAAAGAGAATGTTAATGAAGTCCGAGAAAACATAAACAGATATTTAAATGAATATTTTTCTAAAATAGATTTAATAAATGAAATATCTAAACCAGAAGGAGACAGAGAAGGTATAACTAAAAGTATAGAGGAACTAAATAAAAAAATTAACTTAATACGATTGAATAGTCAATTTGATGAAAAAGAAAATAACTTGTATCAAGAAAAATGTCTGGAACTTGCTAATTTGCAAGAGGATTTACAAAAAAATGAATCTGAAAGTAAAAACTTATTAATATTAAGAGATAAACCTCTTACTGTCAATATCAATCTAGAGAATATTAGTGATGAAAATAAACAATTATTAAACACAAAATTATCCGCTATCGTAAGTCAATTAAATAATGAATGGGAACATTCTATAAATGAGGTTATAAATGAAGTTAATCATAACATAACAAATTTAAAAAATAATATTAATACTGTAGAAGCATCTGAAATATACATTAAAGGAAATGAACTAAAAGATAAAAATACAGAATTAAGTGAATTAGAAACAAAACTTTCACTAGAAAAACAAAAATTAAATGTAATAGAAAACTATGAACAAAAAATTATGAATCTAAAAGAGCAAATAAAACATTATTCTATAAATATTGTAAAAGAATTTATTAAATATAAAGATGAAATTAGTTTATTAGAAAAAACTTTTAATATCAATGAAAATGAACTATCAATAAAAATAAATCCTGTACTAACTGACTTTTCAAAAAAAATAGACTATTTAAATGCTCGTAATAAAAATAGCAATGACTTTGTTGAAAAATTCAAAAATATTATGATTAATAACAACAATGAAGGGATGAAAAAAGAATTATTAGAAATTTTTAATAATAATGATCTAGTATTTAATAGAAACAAAACTCTTAAAGATTTCATTAATGATATTTTTTCTTCTAATTGGTTCACATATGATTATATCATCACTTACCAAAAAGATGAGTTCAAGAATATGTCTCAAGGTAAAAAATCATTTGTAATTTTAAAATTATTATTAGAATTTAGTGATAATAAAAAACCTGTGTTAATCGATCAACCTGAAGATAGTTTAGATAACAGAGCAATTTATCATGAATTAAGAAATTATATTCTAAAAACTAAAAAACAAAGACAAGTTATTATTGTTACACATAATGCTAATGTAGTAGTTGGAGCTGATGCTGAAAATATAATTATTGCAAATCAACACAATGAAAAAGAAAAAAATAGAGATTCTGTTAAATTTCAATATGTCAATGGTTCATTAGAAAATACAAAACCGAAAGATGAAAAATGCGAATATATTTTAGAATCACAAGGAATTAGAGAGCATATATTCGATATTTTAGAAGGTGGAACAGAAGCATTTGTTAAAAGAGAACAAAAATATAATGTTAATAATTCATTGAAAAATAAATACAAAATGTAACTTTCCTAATTTAAATCCAAATTCCCAGTTTGTTAGATTATGTTTTTATTTTATTATACTGTTTACTATCTCATGTTAATTCCATAAGAAAAATTAAAAACCAGAAACATAGCTAGAAAAAATTTCATAACCTTTATCTCTAACCTCAGTTTCATTATATATAACACAGTTTATTGTACCGTAATATTACATTCTCTTCATTTGAATAATATGAAAAACTAGGATAGTTTGAATCTGATTTTCTTGTAGAATAAAAAAATTCATGCAGTATATCAAAAATACATTATAAAACCTCCAAATTTATCCTTTTAAGTAAAAAATAATAATAAATATAAAAGAAACAAACTTTTTTATGTTATAAATTAATTGATAATAATAAAAAGGAGAAAATAAAAATGAAAAATTTGAAAGTAATTATGATTACATCTATGCTAGTTATCTCAATTACTGGAATGGCAGCAAATTTTAAGATGTTTAAAAAGAAAAAGAAAGACAATACTTCTTCAACACAAATTGCTCCATCTACAAAAACAGGAAATCCAGCATCTGTTTACTGTGAAAAACAAGGTGGTAAGTCTGTTATTGTAAAAGGAAGCAAAGGAGAATATGGTGTTTGTCAATTAAAAGACGGTACATCTATTGAAGAATGGGAATTTTATAAACAAAACAATACTCCACAAAGTCTTGAAGCAGAAATGATAGGAACTCCAAATCCAGCTGCAAAATTCTGTGTTGACAAAGGTGGTAAATCTATTACAGTTAAAGATAAAAGAGGTAACGAAAAAGGTGTATGTAAATTTAAAAATGGTACACAAATTGATGAATGGGATTATTACAGACAAAATAACTAATGATTTTAAACTCCATAATACTATTTAAAGATGACAAATTTATTGATTTGTCATTTTTTATTATCAAAAAGTTTAAAATCTGAAAATATACTCAAACCTATTTTAAATTAAACTGCTAAAATTATATAAATTTAAGGTTTGAGTAAAATAGTCATAGCTTTTGAGTTTGGTTTTAAAGTTTTACTATAATAGTAATTCTAATTTGAAATATTATACTGATACTATTCCCCATTTAAATAACTGACTTAATTACAAACTTTTTTAATAAAGTATATAAAACTAATATTTTTAAATGATTGAAATATAATTTTTATTTTTTAAATATAGTCTAGTATAAATAAGTTGAATGATTATAAGTTAATTATCAAATAATCTTATTATAAAAACTTGTTACTATTTTTAAAAATGATTTATTATTAAATAATATCTGTGTTTTTTTAATTTTGCTCTAATTTCTAAGAAAATTAATTATAAATATGAAAAAATTGATATAAAAAAGACTTATATTTAAAACTTTTTTGTCGTTTTATATGGTATAATTATAACGAATGAAAAATTAATTATAAACAAATAATATACAAAGGAGTTTTAATATGAAAAAGATTTTATTATTAATTAGCCTTATTACCGTGCTATCAAGTTGTGGCGGTGGTGGAGGCGGTGGAAGTTCTTCATCACAAACAGGTTCAGCCACTCCGGTTCCAACTCCAAACCAGCCGAGCAATAATAATAACCAGACACAAAATCCAAATCTCCCAAATAACAGTCAAACACAAAATAATCCATCCCAATCGGGATTAAATAATCAATCAGGAACTAACAACAATAATTCTTCTCCAAATCAAGTTCCAGAAAATAAAACTTTTACAGGAAGAGGAGTTGATGTTGCTGTATTAGATAGTAATTTTTTATCATCTGATGTTCATACTAATCAATTGTACAATAAGCAAAGTTATATTAATGAAATAATAGACAAAGAGTTTAAAGACAGGTTTATTAAAGAGCCAATGGCTAATACAGCTTATTTAAGCAAAAATGATCACGGGATACTTGTAGCTTCTATTTTAGGTGGAAATAGTGGTACTGGTGCGACTGGTGCAAAAATTCACGGTGTAAGCATTAGTCAAGGAAGCGGATTTTATTTAGATATAAACAAATATCAAGAACTTCAAAATAGAGGAATTAGAATATATAGCCACTCTTTTGGTACACAACAAACATTAGGAGAATTTAATTCTACTAATTTTAGAGAGCCATTTAGAATATATTTAAGAAAACTTGGTGAAACAATTACTCTGCCAGAAAATGATAACAGAGTTAACAATTTAATAAATTTTTACAAAAATGCGGTAAATCAAGGTTCATTATTTGTTTGGGCTGCAGGTAACAGACGCGCTGATGAAACGACTATGGATGAAGTAAGTATTCAAGCAGGATTGCCTTATTATGTATCTGGACTTTATAAAGGATGGATTGCTGTAACAGGAGTACATTCAGATGGAAGCGAATATAATCCTCATCTAGCAAGAGCAGGAAGAGCTAAATGGTGGACTGTAGCTGCAAATGGTGAATGCGGACTTCCAGGATGCTCAGAATACGGTTCATCCTTTGCAACACCAAAAGTATCTGCCCTTGCTGCTAAATTAAAAGAAAAATTTCCATGGATGACTGGACACGAAATACAGCAAACGATACTTACAACTGCCACAGATTTAGGAGATCCAGGCGTAGACAGTACTTTTGGATGGGGATTTTTAAATGAAGAAAAAGCATTAAAAGGTCCTTCTCAATTCAGTAATGAACTACTTGTTGGGGAACATGCTTCTAATGCAGGAGCAAAAGGTCAATTTAATGCAAATATTGGAGATAATATAACTTCAAAATTTGAAAATGACATTACAGGTTTAGGTGGTTTAAAAAAATCTGGTAATGGTACATTAATATTATCTGGAAATAACGACTATCAAGGAGCTACTACTATAGAAGGCGGAACTTTAGAAATACAGAAAGAAAATGGATCACCAATAACTATAAAATCAGGCGGAACTTTAGTAACTACTCCTACAACTGTTATTGGATTGAAAAATTACAGCGGAAACCTATCGCCAGTAAATGTTAAAAATGAAGGTGGAACTCTAGAAAATAGAGGCTCTGGAGCAGTTATAACTGGAAACTATGAAGCAACCGCAGGTTCTGTAACAAAAGCTCAAATAGGAACAAAACTCACAGTAAGAGGAACAGTAAACTTAAACGGAGGAAATACAACTTTACAAACATTAAGCAATGGAAGATATATTACTGCAAAACCTCTATCTTCAACAGTAATCGAAGCTGAGAAGGGAATTAATGGAAATTTTGATAAAGTAGAAACTCCTGAATTGATAAATGGAACTGTAGAAACTGTTGATAATAAGATAAATGTAAAATTAAGCAGAAAAAATGTATTAGACTATATAGAAAAAATATCAGAATCTGACGAGATGCAGAAAAATACTGCTCAAAACTTGGAAACTGCTTTCCAAAACCTAGATCAAAGCATTGAAAACGGAACTGCTGGAAATGTAGCTCAATTTGAAAGAAAAGCTGCCACTCTACAAGCTCTTACTTCTTCTAACAGGGCTGCAGTCCTAGACAGTCTGTCTGGACAAATTTACGCTTCTGCACAAGCACTTACATTTCAGCATTCACAAACTGTAAGCAAGGACTTGTCAAACAGATTAGTTATGCTTGGAACACTTGACAACGTTGGAGATAAATTTGGACTATGGATTTCTGGTTTTGATGCCAATGGTACGTTAAAACAGGATGGATATGGTAAAGGAGATACTAAAGTTGCTGGTGGACAAGTCGGAGTAGACAAGCAGTTTGGTGAAAACCTTATCTTAGGTACTGCACTGTCCTATTCAAAAGCTGATGTTAAATTTGACAGATATGGTGGAAAATCTGATGCGAACAACTTCGGAGTTTCGTTATATGGAAGATTAGGAAACAAAGATGTTCCATTCTACCTTCAAGGCCGTCTTGGTATCGGATTTGTTGACAGTGATGTTGAAAGAGACATTATTTTAAGCAATAATGATTTTACAAGAGCAAAAATTAATCATAATGACAAAGTTTATTCTGGATATTTAGAAACAGGATATGATATTAAAAATAGTAGTGGAGATTTCGTTGTAACACCATTTGTAGGATTAACTCATGATACAGTTGTAAGAGGTTCATTCTCTGAAGAGAAGAGCCAGTTCGGACTGACTGCTGACAAGAAGAACTACAACCAGACAGCAGCATTACTTGGACTTAGAGTTGGAAAATCTGTAAACTGGAACAATGGAAGCAAGACTACATTCCAAGGTTACGTAACACATCAGAGAGCATTCAATGAGCAGGACTTGAGCTTTGACGCAAGATACACTGGACTGCCTGGAGCAACTTTCAAGGTAAAAGGTATTGGGCTTTCTAAGAACAAGACTTGGGCTGGAATTGGAGCATTGACGGAAGTAAATTCTGGATTTGGATGGTATGTGAACTATGACGGTTCTATTGACAGTGGAAAAGGTAAAGGTAATAACAATGTCTTTACTACTGGACTTAGATTTAACTTCTAATTACTTTAAATAAAAAAGGACTGACTTAAAATTTAGGTACAGTCCTTATTTTTATTGTTATTTTGTAAGATTACATGAAATATCTTTACCGTCTTGATTGAATACTGCCTCATCACCTTTTATGTGAATTTCAATTTTTCCATTGCTATATCGTGAACCGCTTCCCGATACAACCTGATCCAGTTGAAATTTAGCATTTGATGCAGCATCTACTAGTTGAATACTATTATTTGTAATATAATTTACAACATATTGCTTTCCATTACAACTAAATTTTTGTGAAACAATAGCTTTACGTCTGTCATTTATTACTGGATGTTTTCTCTTTATTCTTCTATGTCGGCTTGCTGCGACTACATTTAATGAACTTCCTAATAATAAAATTCCTGCTATTATTGTCACTGCTTTTCCAATTAATTTCATAAAATTCCTACTTTCTTTTTATGCATTGTGAACTCTCACACCATATTTAAAATATTTTCTCCAATAAGGGCTCTTTAATGAAGACATTACTACTCCTTTTGAAGACGATGCATTTATAAACAATGAATTTCCAACATAAACTGCTGTATGGCTTACTCTATTATCTGGTCTAAAATAAACAATATCTCCTGATTTCAAATTCTTCGCTGAAACTCTTGTCCCTTTTTTTATTTGTTGCTGTGAAACTCTAGGAAGTTCTTTATTAAAGGCTTCACGGTAAACTCTACGTGTTAAGGCCGAACAGTCAATTCCATTTTTAGAATCTCCACCCCATGCATATTTTGTCCCTCTCCATTTTTTGTAAGATGTCAAAAGTTTTCTTTCAACAGCTACTTTTTTTCTTTCATGAGCAGATCCTGAAGACATTACTTTAGCATGTCTTTGTCTTAATTCTGTCATTTTTGTCTCAATAAGAGCACTTTTATTATTTGAAGGAATTCCATAAATTCCTGTATTTCCTGCACTATGACTTTTTCTGTTATTTACAGGTTTGTGAGAAGTTTTCGCTTTGTCAATTTTTTTAGTTTTTGAAGTTTTTGCGTGTAAATTTGATCCTACAAAAGCAGATAACATACATACTGCTGTTAAAAACTTATTTTTTCTCATATATTTTTTATTCCTTTCAAATTTAATTTTATATTATAATATTTCACCTTAACAATTGTATCATTTATTTTGGAAAAAGTAAATTAACTTTCTTATATTTTTTTTTATTATAACTTATTTTTCAATTAAAAATGAAAAGAAATAGCAAACTTTATTAAATGTATCTAACAACCTAGTCTTTTTTATTTAAAACAAAAAACCTTATTCCATTTAAAAATTTTTGTTTTTAGAAAAAGTCTAATCATAAATTTTTTCAAAAGTTAAAGTTTTCCCATTTTCTGTAGTCAAAACTAAACTTCTCTCATCAGTCATTTTCATTTTTTTTACTTTTTCCAAAAGACTTAGATACTCTGTTTCTATTTTCATTAAATTTTGAGAACCTGCCATTTTTGTAGCACCAATTCCAGCAATTTCAATAATATTACCTGTTATCTTGTAATTTCCAAAATAATTATTTATTCCTGCATTACCATTTATCCCATTTTCGTTAAAGATAAGAGTAATACCATCTTCATATTGTAAAAAAGAAGAACTTATATCTTTTCCTGCCATATTTACAAGTTTCCATTTTGTATTCTGTATTTTTTTACTTAAATCCATAACTTTAAAAGTCCAAACTTCTCCTTTATTATTTCTCAATATTAAAGATGTTCTATTATAATTTATTTTTGGAAAAGATTGGAGAATATCAAAGAAACTTTGCTCAATATCCATTTTTTCTTCAGGACCTGCCATCAAAGTAGTAGCTACACTAGCTGATAAAATAGAATTATTTTTAATTTTATATTGACCGTTATAATTATTCACTCCTGAAAAACCACCAATTTCATTTTTGGTAAAATTAATTGTAATATTCGTCTCCTTCGGAATAACAGCATTTTTCCCTTTTTTCTGAATCTGTACCAATTCCCATGATGTTCCATTCAAATCAATAGTTTTAACTGCACCTAAGACAAAACAATTAACAATAAACATCGAAACAATCCCGATTAAAATAAATGCTCTTTTCATTTTAAATACCTCTTTTCATCTTTCTTAATTGAATAATATCACATTTTTATTAAAGAAAAATGAGAAATTTAAAAAATTATAGAAAATTTTAAAAAATTTTGATAAAATTAATTTATAAAAACTTGAAAGGAAACCAATATTATGAAGCAATATATAGTTGACGCTTTTACAAATAAAATTTTTTCAGGCAATCCAGCCGCAATATGTATTTTAGAAGAATGGCTTTCTGATGAAACTATGCTGTTAATTGCAAAAGAAAATAATTTATCTGAAACAGCTTTTTTAGTAAAACAAAAAAATAAAAATGTATACAAGCTCCGTTGGTTTACACCAGGTGGAGAAATTGACTTATGTGGACACGCTACACTTGCCTGCGCTTTTGTAATTATGAATTATTATGAAAAAAATTTAAAAACTGTAATTTTTGATACATTGAGCGGAAAATTGACTGTAAATAGAAAAAATGGAGATTTATATGAGCTTGATTTTCCCACTTATGATTTGAAAAAAGTTGAAATAACCAATGAAATGATTCAATTAATTGGGAAAAAACCGTCTGAAGCATATTTAGGACGGGATTTGATTTGCATCTTTGACGATGAAGAGTTTATTTTAAGTGCAGATTTAGATTCAGAAAAAATTAAAAAACTTGATGGACTATTGTTGCATATTACTGCTCAACATAGTGATTATTTCTTAAATTCTAAAATAAAAAATACAACAGACAAAATAGACTGTATTTCCCGTTCCTTTGCTCCAAAATTAAATGTTTATGAAGATCCTGTCTGTGGCTCTGGACATTGCCACATTGCTCCCTACTGGATGAAAAAACTGCAAAAGGAAAATTTAATCGCTTATCAGGCTTCAGAACGAAGTGGAACACTTTACTGCACTCTTGCAGATAATGGAAGAATGAAAATGAGTGGAAAAGTAACTTTATTTGCAATTTCAGAAATTTTTATATAGCAAAATGTTTTTAAACCTGTATCCACAAATTACGATAGATTACCAAACTTTAAATTTTGCAATTTTTTTCTACCTTTTTAGATTGGATTTTAATTATAAATAAAAAAGGGGAAATTCTCCCCTTAAAACAATTTTTTATTAAATTTCAATAATTTCTACAATCTCTTTTCCAAAATAAATATAGAAACAAAAACTAGCAAAAAACCAATTAACTCAATAAAAGAAAATTTTAAGCCAAAAATAGCAACAGATAATATTGCTGCAAGTACAGGCTCAAAAGCTGTTAAAATTCCCGCAAGGGAAGAAGAAATATAGTTTAGGCTTGCAATATAAATTAAATAAGCTATAGAAGTTCCTAAAATTACAACAATCATTACTTGAATGATTGATTGTATATTTACATCTCCTTCAATTTTCCAAATTGGATGAATAACATTTGAAATTATGCTCCCTATTATCATTCCCCATCCAACTACTGTAATGCTTCCGTATTTTTTTAAAAGTTTTTTTGGATATGTTGAATAAAAAGCTATCATAATTGCTGAAATTATTCCTAATAATAATGCTTCTAGCGAAACCGATAAATTTGAAAAATTTCCCTTAGTTGCAATAAATATAACTCCTAAAATTGTCATAAGCAACAAAATCACAGTTGAAACAGCTGGAACTTTTTTATTTTTTATAGATTCATAAATAAATATAAAAAATGGTGCAGTAAATTGCAAAATTGTAGCAAATGAAACATTACTTAATTCGATTGTCTTAAAATATGTATACTGAACTAAATACATTCCTGCTGTCCCAAATAAAATTATTCCAACACAATCTCTTTTATTTTTTAATAGTTTTAAAACAGATTTTTTTTCAATGAAGATAACAATTAAAAATAGTAAAATTCCAGAAATTAATGTTCTAGTCGAAACTAACCAGTCTGAAGAAAAATTAAATTTTTTAAAAAGAATTTCTCCAGAAATTCCTGAAACAGCCCATAAACTTGAAGCTAGACTAGCCAATGTCATTCCACGTAACTTTATTTTAGTTTCCATACTCATCTTTCCTTTCAAATACATAACGATTCTCTTTATAAATTATATTATAGTATAAAACTATTTCTATCATTAATTTATTGATTTTTACTTCAAATTTTAAATATACTCAAACCTATTTAAAATTAAACTACTAAAAATTATATTGATTTAGGGCTTGAGTAAAATAGTCATAGCCTTTTGAGTTTAGTTTTAAAGCGCTTTACTATCTATTGACTATAAAATAAAAAAATAAATATAAAAAAAATGCCTTTCCAAATAACTTGTCAAAGCATCTTTTTAATATTAACTTATTTTATTACTATCTTAAAGATTTAATTAATTCAAAGTTATCGATAATTTGTTGCTCTTTAGCGATTTCTTTGTCTAATTGATTTCTTAAGTTTTTGTATTCAGAAATTTTTGCTTTAAATTCTTTTCCGAAGATACTTGTATCAACATTTGCTTCAATTTCTGCAAGTCTTTCATCAATTTTAGCTTGCATTGCAGTGTAATTGTTTAATCTTTGAGCTGCTTCATTTGCTTGAGCTTCTTGTTGTCTAAATTTTGCATCTTCCATTTGTTGTAATTTTTCTAATTGGTTTTCTAAGTTACTTAAGCTGCTTTCAATTGATCCACCTGCTGCTTTTGCAGGTGCTGCAAATGAAACACTACTTAATACTAAAACTCCTAATAATACTGCTAATTTCTTTTTCATCTTTCATCCACGAGAACTCAATATAAATATACTGTATATATTATATTTTCTTTCTCGCATCTCCTTTCACTGTTTTAATTTTGATTAATTTCCTTTTAACGCTTCAATTGCTGCGAAATTTTCAACTCTAGTGCTTAAAGTTTTGATTTCTGAATCTAATGCTTTAACTACAGCTTTGTATTGTTTTACTAACTCAGAATATTGAGCTTTAAACGCTTTTGAATCTGCTGCTGCTTCAATTTTAGCAATTCTTTCTTCGATTTGAGCTTTTTGAGCTTCTTTTTCAGCTAATTTATTAGCTGCTACTTCAGCATTTGCTTTTAACTTGTTGTACTCTTGATTTTCCATATTTACTAATCTTTCATATTCTGCTTCAAGTTGATTAAATCTACCACTTACTGATTGAGTTGTTACTGTTTTTGAAGGTCTTGAAGGTTTTGTAGATTTTGTAGAAGCAGCTGAAAATGATAAAGCACTTAAAAGTACAAATAAAATTCCAACTTTTTTCATTTTTTGCCTCCTAAATTAGTTATTAGTTTTAATTATCTTTTATATTATATATCATTTAACAATAATTGTCAATTTTTATTTAAAAATATCTCTTTCAAATGTGTTCTAATTACTTTCAAAAGAGATATTCTTAATCTTTTGACTTTTATTAAAATTTTATATTATTATTTAATATTGATGTTGTAGAATGCTTTTTTACCTTCGTAAACAGCTTCTTCTGCCAAGTCATCTTCGATTCTTAATAATTGGTTATATTTAGCCATTCTGTCTGTTCTTGATGCAGATCCTGTTTTAATTTGTCCTGCGTTTGTAGCAACTGCGATATCAGCGATTGTATCATCTTCAGTTTCTCCTGATCTATGAGATACTACTGCAGTATATCCAGCTTTTTTAGCCATTTCAATTGCATCCAATGTTTCTGTTAAAGTACCAATTTGGTTTACTTTAATTAGGATTGAATTAGCAATTCCTTTTTTAATTCCTTCAGCCAATCTTACTGTGTTAGTAACGAACAAGTCATCCCCTACTAATTGAACATCTTTTCCAATTGCATCAGTTAATTTTTTGAATCCATCCCAGTCATCTTCAGCAAGTCCATCTTCAATAGATACGATTGGGTATTTAGAAGTTAAATGTTTGTACCATTCAACCATTTCATCTGAGTTTCTTACAACTCCACCTTCTCTTTTGAATGTATAAGTATAAGATCCGTCTGCATTTTTAGTTGCAAATTCTGATGAAGCAGCATCCATTGCAAATGTAATATCTTCTCCTAATTTGTATCCAGCAGCTTCTACTGCTTGAGAAATTACATCTAAAGCCCCTTCAGTTCCATTAATATTAGATGGTGCGTATCCACCTTCATTTCCTACGTTAGTAGAATCTCCGTTTGCTTTTAAGATTTTTCCTAAGTGGTGGAAAATTTCAGAACCCATTCTTAATGCTTCTTTGTATGTTTTAGCTCCTACAGGTTGTACCATGAATTCTTGAACGTCTACTGCTGAATCAGCATGTGATCCACCATTTAAGATATTCATCATTGGTACTGGTAATTCTTTAGCGTTTACTCCACCTAAATATCTATATAAAGGTATACCTAATTGATTAGCTGCTGCTTTTGCCACTGCCAATGATACACCTAAGATTGCATTAGCTCCTAATTTACCTTTGTTAGGTGTTCCGTCTAGCTCAATCATAGCTTTATCAATAGCTACTTGGTCTAAAGCGTCAAATCCGATTAAGTGCTCAGCAATAACTTTATTTACATTTTCTACTGCTTGTAATACACCTTGTCCTAAATATCTAGATTTGTCACCATCTCTTAATTCAACTGCTTCATGTTCTCCAGTTGATGCTCCAGATGGTACAGAAGCTCTTCCCATTGCTCCACCTTCTAAGTAAACTTCAACTTCCACAGTTGGATTTCCTCTTGAATCAAGTATCTCTCTTGCATAGATATCTTCAATTCTAGTCATTTCTAATTACCTCCGTAAATTTATTTATTATAATATTTCTCAACTATAATTATATCACAATGTGTGCCGATTTTCAAAACAAAATTTCAATTTTTTCCAAAAAATTTAATAAAATTTGTTAAATTTCAATAAATGAAAATGTTTCTGTTTTATCATTCCAAATTTTAAAGTGCTTGTAATACTTTCTCCATAACTTCTTTCAAATTCTGGATTTCCAAATATAAACGTTGAAAACATCAACATTATTGCTAACAAAATTTATTTATAATTTTTCCAATAATTTTTTGTGACTTTTCCCAAGTAAATTATCCAATACTCTATAAAATTCTTCATTTCTTACAGAAGTTTCAAAAGAATAATGTTCATTTTTATCGTAAATCGCAATCCTACTCTCAGGGTAATAATCCCTAACAATCACATTTTTATCTGGTTTTTTAATTCCATTTACTATCTGTTTCATTATTTTATTTTTTTGTTTATAGTATTTTAAAACTAAGGCAATTTTTTTTGAATAGTTTTTTTCTTCATTTAAATAGGAAATACTGCAATTTAATTTTATACACTCAAGATTCCATTCATAATATACTGAACTTGCTTCTCCCATAAAAGATTCCTTATGCTTGAAATCATAGTTTTTACTAAAATCCAAATTTTTTAAATCTTTATTGCTGTATTTCTTTCTATCAAATTTTCCACAAGAAATAAATATCAAGATTAAACATATAAATAAAAATATTTTTTTCATATTCAATTTTCTCCACTACATCTCATTCAAATATTTATCCAGATAATCTACATCTTTTGCAGTTGCTTTCTTTATTTCCTTAGAAATATAGGTGCTTTCCAGTTTCTGTTTATTTTGTTCACGCAACTTTTTATTTGCAATTTCTTCATTTATCATCAAAACATTTAATAATAGCAATGTTTCTTTTCGTCGGTTATATTCGTGAACTTCATTTGATACATTGGCATTTACGATGTTGTTTATGTATTCTGAAACCGCTTTTTCAATTTTGCCGTCATTATAGTATTTTCTCACTTCTGTTAATGTGTAAGTCAAGTTCATTGAATGAACTTCTTCATCTGTCATTCCAAGCTGTCTTTTTACATCTTCACTTTTTAATAAATTTAAAACTTTCTTTATTTGAATCTGTCTACTATTTTCATCTGCAATGTTAAATATTTTTACAATTTCCATAATAGGAGTATTGTTATACTTTTTTTCTAGTTCTTTATAATAGCTATCACTTTTATCTTTTTTTCCAATTCCACGATAATACACCATTTTTGCGAATAATTTTTCATACTCATAAGGAGTGTATTTTGTGAATAAATCTAAATATTTTTCATAACCTTTTCCGATTTTAGACTCATAAATTGTGATAATATCTTCTGATACAATGTAATTTCGCTCATCTTTTTTCAAGATGGCAAGTAGCTTATTCAATTTTTCCCCAATTACAGTTTCATCATTTTCAAAAGCCACAATATCTCTTATTTCATAATCAATTTTTTTTGTTTCATCAATTATTGCCTGCTTTATTCCTATTTTTGAAAGATTTTCCTGAATCTGCTCCTTTCTTGTGTAAGCAAAGCTCAGACTGCTTAACAGTAAAAATACTATTGTTAATTTTTTCATAAATTGTTCTCCATTTTTGTGTTTTTTTATTTTTATTCTTTCAGCAAATCTAAATTATAATCCAATTATTTCCCAGTTATTATGGCTCTTTCCATCAATTACACCATTTTTTACATTTCGAATATAGTCAATCATCATATTTTGGATAGTTCCCTTTATATTTCCAATTGCTTCTTTCGATGCCCATAAAACTGGAATTTCCTGCCCGTCAAAAATACCGCCTTTTCTAGCCAGCTGTTCAAACCTATAGGCATTCATTCCAACTTTTAATTTCATTTCAGGCGTTACTTTAGTTCCGTTAACTAACATCAGATTAGTAATTTTATTCCCTTTTTCATTTCTTAAATCAATTTTATATCTCACCCCGCCAAAAATATCAAATGTTACATATTTTCCGTTGGCACGTTCTGGATTATAATGATACTCAGTATCTCCAGGCCGAATTGTATCAAAATAGTCAGCAGACCATTCCATATAGTCTTTTAACTGTTTTCCTGTCATTTCATAAATTGTAACATCTCCACCTGTGTAACGATAGTTGTAAACTATGTCTTTTCTCTTAATTTCCCCTTTATCTAGTTTTACATTTTCATAATTGTATGCAAATGAAACGACATCTGCCCCGCTGTAATAAAGCTCAACATCAGTTATAAATGATGACAGTCCTGTATCTTTAGCAAAAGCTGCTGACACACCATAATATTTTTCTTTGGGAACCATATCATTTAGTGTATTTCCTATTTTTTCATTTGCAATTCTGCAAAGCCTATTGTGAAAAGGTTTATAAATCTCTTCAATTTTTTTATCAGGCTCTTCATCTTTTACAGGAATGGTCGTAGAATCTTTGCTTATTAATTTAACATTTTCATCCAACACTTCAAATTTTAAGTCTACTTCTGAAATAACAGTTCCATATCTATGAGGTTCTGTAATAAGAACACCGTTAATTATTTCCTTTGGTATATTCTGATGCATATGCCCAGCTACAATTACATCAATTTCGGGTACAGCGTTTGCTAAATCTCTTACTCCTGTTTCAGGAATTCCATTTTCATTTTCAATGCCCATATGAGCTACTGCAACAATAGCGTTCGCACCTTCCTTTTTAAGTTTTTTTACTTGTTTTTGAGCTTCCTTTATAGGCGACACAAAATAAAAATCCTTCAAATAGCCAGTATCTTCTTCAAATTGTGCTGACATTGGAGTTGATAATCCAATAATTCCAATCTTCACGCCATCCTTTTCAATAATTGTGGAAGCATCTAAATATCTGCTTTTATCTTTTGAAAAATTGGTATCATTTTCAGTATTTTCATTGTAATACAAGTTAGCAGTTAATTTTTTACATTTCATATCTCGCAAAATATTTGATAAAATTGGCATTCCGAAGTTAAATTCATGATTTCCTGGTACAAAAATATCATATTTCATATAATTTAACATTTCTGGAATGGGGTGTTTTGGTGCCATTGCAAATTTTTCTATCCAATTATCCTGAATTGCATCCCCAACTTCAACCAAAATTACATTTTTATTCTTTTTTCTAATTTTTTTCACCAATGTTGAAATCTGTGCATAAGAACCTGACCTATCCTCTTCATCAGCCGCATAGTTCCAAGCAAGCACTCTTCCATGAACATCACTTGTTCCCAATATTTTTATACTTACTTCCCTTTTTTTTAAAGAAGTGTCCGTATTTTTTACTGTCATTCTATATTTCCTTTTCTTTTATAAATATTTAAAATTTTTTTACAATACTCAAGTCTTTCAAAAAAAACAAATAAAATATTTATTTAAGCAGATATTCCTACTTCATAATTTTATTTTTTCAAGCTTTTCCATTTTTCTCTAGCTTCAAAAATTGAAAATTCCCTGTCATATTTTATTTCATTTACTTCGTCTTTTATATAAAAAATCTTTTCCAAATCAATTTCATAATCATTAGCAATTGCAATAATATAATAAAAAACATCAAATACTTCCTCTTCAATAGTTCCTTTTATGTTTTTCCCATCATATCTCACATTTTTTCTAATATTTTCCGCAAGTTCCCCAAATTCTTCTATTAATTTCAAAATAAGTCTTTGTCCATTTTCCTTTTTATTCTGCTTAATTTTATTATCCTTTGTTTCATCCAGAGTTCCTTTTTCTATTCTTTTTATCAAATACTGCACTTCTTTAAGTGTCATATCATCAGTATTTTTATTTTTTTTACTATCCATAACTCAAATTACCTCCTTCTTTTTATATTTTTTATTTAACATTATTTTTATTTCTTGAATTTAATTTTTAAAGTTATTTTAAGCAAGGGTATCAAACGCTATACCCTTGCATCCCTGCTTCTCGAATTTCAATTTTACAGCAAAAGACAAAACTCGCTTTTAACAAAAATTATTTTAATTCCATAAAGTTATTACAAATTCAAATATAATAGAAAAGCTCAAACAAGTTGTCTTTTACTGAAAAATTAAAATCTCGGAAATTTACAATAAATGTTTTAATACTAAATCCCATTTAAACAACGAACTTATTATAATCTATTTTATAAAACCTAATATTTTCAAATAATTAAAATATAATTTTCATTTTTTAAACAGAATCTATCATAAACTAATCCGTCGGAGCATTTTTCTGTGCCGGCAAAAATGTTTGAGCATAGCGAGTTTTTTGCCAGTGCAGAAAAATGTCGTAGACTAGCCATAGGTTATTGCGTAGCAATTCTTGCCACAATTTTAATTATTAGGAGAAACCTTTACTGCAAGATAAGGATTTGCGGCAATGAGCAATCCTACGAAAATAAAAAAGAAAAACATAGTAATATAAAAAAATATTTATTAATTAAAATAGCCTATAATAAATTTTATAAAATAATAAACAATATAAAGTATCATTTATTTTCAAATTTTTTAAAAAATTAGTATTTGAAGATTACGTTTGTAGATTTTGGTTTTCCTATTTCTTTTTTCTCTTTCAAATAATCTATAAATATTTTTGTATCACTTAAATGAGTGTCTGTTCCACGTTTTTGAGCAGTGATTTTCCCTAATGTTGTGTAACCATCTTTTCCTTTGGCTATATAAGAGTTTACAGCTAACATATAGGATTTTTTAGCATCAATTGGTACCCATTTGTTTGCTTTAAAGTCAAATACTTCTATTTTTTTGACTCTTGTTCCAAGTTTTCCTTCTTTTGTGGCTTCGTATCTGATTCCTGCACCATAAGGGAATGCTCCTGTTGAACCTCCGTTTAGTACATAGTCAATCGCATCTTCTAATGTCTGTTTCACTTCTGCACCTGTAATATCAGTTATGAATACTGTATTTGAAGTGAATGGCAATAATGAATATGCTAAATCATAAGTGAATACACCAGGATTTAGTGTAATTCTTACATTTCCCGCATTTCCAATCACAAAATCAACATTTCCAGTTCCTGTATTTCTTAACTTATGTAAAACTGATTCAGCTACAAGAGTTGTTGCGAAAGAACCGTCCTTATTGTGTTCATTTGGTACTCTGTTGTCTGAACCTCCTGGGATTTCTTCTGTAATTTTACCAACTGTACGTTTCCCAAGTTCTGTTTTTTCTTTCTGGTATCTTTCAAGAAGTTTTGCTAAAGCTGGATCATTTTTGATGGCAGCTATATTTTTATTATTTTTTATTGAACTTAAAATTTCATTTTTTTCTTTTTGATCTAATTGAACTCCTTTTCCTTCAGCATTTTTCACTTCAAAAAAGTCATCTCCAATTAAAACTTTTGGAGTTGGAATTAATTCAGTAATTACTCCGTTTTTATCGAATTTTGCCTTCATTTGTCCCAATAAATATGAATAATTCCATGCTTCCGCAATATAAACTGGATTTCCATTAGGAGAATTCACTTTTTTAGGATAACTGTCTGCTTCTGGAACTAACCCAAATTGTTCAAATTCTTTTCCTAAAAGATAGTGAGTATCCCCAGTTATAATTAAATCTACACCGTCAACTTTTTGTCCAATTTCAACATTTTTTTCATATCCTGCATGAGATAATAATATTATTTTATTTATTCCTTTACTTTGTAATTCATTTACGTATTTTCTTGCTGTTTCAATTTCATCTAAAAATTTGATATCGTCTCCAGGACTTGATGATTCCTTAGTCTTTTTCACAACATCTATTCCTATAATTCCAATATTCTGACCACCAATATTCTTTATCATATACGGTTTCCATTTTCCTTCCAGAATACTTCCTTTATCAGGAACAACATTGGCTGAAACTACTGGTATTTTTAAAACATCTAGAAATGATTTCAAAAATTTGTTCCCATCATCAAATTCATGATTTCCCAATGTATAAACGTCAAAATTTATTGCATTCATAAGTTCAGCATCGGCTTTTCCTTCAAATAACGTATAATAAAGTGTCCCTGTTACAGCATCTCCTGCGTGTAATACAAGAGTATTTTTATTATTCTGTCTAAAATTTTTGATTGCCTGTGCCACTCTTGGCAATCCTCCAATATGTACCGTAACAGTCTTCCCATTAAGTTTAAGAGGCATTTTTTCCTCTTCAAGATGCGAATGATGGTCATTAATATGAGCCACATTTAGCTCAAATGCTCCAGATGAACTTTGGCTGTTCGCTTTACGACTAGTCTTTGCCTCCAAATTAGCTGCTGAAAATAGTGCTAATGTCAATCCCAATAATAATAATTTTTTCATAATTTTTCCTCCTTAAAAAAAGTTATATTTATTAATATAATTATAACTTGATTTCCAAAAAAAAACACTAAAAAAAATAAAATTTTTAAAAAACATAAATTTCAAATAGATTTTACAATATTTTAAAATAAAATAATGTTATAATTCCTTAGATAATTTTTTTAAATTATCAAAAAAGAATTTTTGTAAAGGAGAAAAGAAAATGAATATTAAAAATTTTATGAAAAAACTAATTTTAATTTTAGGAATACTTGGAATTTCAGTTACTTCATTTGCAGCAACTAGAAGAAATAACAGGGTTGTATACGTAAAAAGAGAACCTTCTCGTAGAATAATAAGAAGAAGATACATCTTTGTAAGAGTTCCAAGAAGAAAAAAAGTTGTATATGTGAAAAAAGAGCCTTCTCGTAGACAAAGACGTGCAAGAATAGCTGCTGGAAGAAGAAGATAGATTTAACTTAGTAAGGCATTTTGTTTGTTTATAATTTGAAAAAATTTAATATTTTAAAACACAAGGGGCTTCAATTCTCTCTTATGAACTGTACCCCTTGTTTTTTATTGCTATTTGTTTTTAGTTCTTAATTTTAATTTGTTTAAGAAGATTATACAAAATTCCTAAAATTATACTTATTCCAATTGTCATTACTGATTTAAAAATCATTTCATCGCTTATCTTTATAACAAAATGAAGCACTATAAGATGAACTAGGAATGCAAAATATGTAGAATCTGCCACTATTTTTATAATCCTGTCTCTTTTAGAAAAGTTAAATTTACACCAAAATACAAAAAAGGAAAGCGTCATAATAAATGTTCCTAGTGAATTTTTATCAAAAAAATCAGATACACGTTTTCCTGTTACTGCTAAAACATATTTAGTAGATAAAAAACTTAGCAAGAATCCTAAAGCATAGATAACTATTATTAAAATAAATGATGCCCTTTTTACTTTATTGTCGTATTTCTTTACAAAATACCCTAAAATATAATACCCAATAAAGCCTGTCAATGGAAAATTAGAAAATGGAATTTCAGCAAGATTAAAATATCGTAAATACGGATTTAAAATATTGCACAAAAACCAGAGAAAAACTACAAAAAGAGTCTCTTTTTCTGCATATTTCAACACCTTTTGCAACCACGGCGTAAGAAGATACAGCCCCAGTATCATATAAATATACCAAAAATGCGATGCTGAAATCGCTTTCCCTTTCAAAACTGGTATAATCGGAATTTTTCCAAAATAAATATATATAATATTAAATACTAAAAAAAGTGGTAAAATATTTAAAATCCTTTTTTTAAAAAATACTATTGTCTCTTCGGTTTTATCAAGCAGCAAATATCCACTAATCATAATAAACAAATTAACCCCAATCGAAATAATTGCATAACCTCCCATCCATACATCTACTCCAAACTGCCTATTTAAAGTATGTAAAAACACAATAAAAACAAATGCAAAAATTCTTATAATATCAATTGCCATCCTATTTTATTCTCCTTTTTTCTAAATTATAAAAAAATTCTAAGTTTTTGTCAATATATGCTCAATCCTTTTAATTTTCAAATGATAAATTTCATTTTAATCAATAAAATTAAACTAAAAAATAGAATTAAAAAAATTTTTTGAAAAGAAATTTAAATAAAGACTATGAAAATTAAAAAAAATATGCTATACTTAATAAAGGAAAGTATAATTTAAATATAATAAAAAATATAAATAAAAAAGGAAAAGAGGTTTAATATGGAGAAAAAATCAAAAATAACTGCAATGCTATCTGTATTATTAGTTTCTGCTCCAACTACAGCTAAGAAAATCACAACATCAAACCTACGTGACAATGCGATGAGAACAACTGCAATTGAAGTTGATGAAGCAAATATAGATAATATTGAAGCAGAAGCATCAAAAAATCAAAAAGAATCTGATATTGTTGTATTAGATGCAAATAAATTAAAATTTGATTTTAATAGTGCTACAATAAAAGATGAATACAATTCTGTACTAGAAAAACTTAAAAACTATATTGAGGCTAAAAATCACAAAATCTCAATTACTGGTTATACTGATTCTAAAGGAACTAAGGAATATAATAAAGAATTGTCACTACGAAGAGCTGAAAGTCTTGAAGAAAAATTAATCGAATTAGGACTCTCTCCTGATAAAATTGTTGAAACAAAAGGAAATGGAGATAATAATCCAGTAGCTTCAAATGATACAGAGGAAGGAAGAGCTGCGAATAGACGTATTGAAGTTCAATTTATAAATTAAAATTTGTATAAATTTTAAAATATATTGTAATAAAAAGCCCAGTATTTTTACTCGGCTTTTTTATATTTCATTATTTTAATTAATAGTCTTTTTTAGGTATTCAGATACTTCCTGTACTATTTTTTCGTCAGTTTCTAGAATTTCAAATTCACTAAACCCTTTTATTCCCATATTTATATCCTGTTTTTTATATTCCATGTCACTCTTTCTTACTTTTTTTCCAGAAAAATGAAAATTATTTGCACCTGTAAAATTTTTTATTTCCCCAATATTTAAAATATTTAATCCTGCTCCAACAATTATTTCGATTTTATTTTTATTATCTTTATTTGAAAGCTCAATTAATTTTTTTAATAATTGTTTACCTTTTAGGCAATTTTCTTCCTGTCCTGATGTTAATATAGCCTTCACCCCTATTTTTTTTAATTCATCAAATGCCTCTACTGGATTTTTACATACATCAAATGCCCTATGAAAAGTTACTGGAATATTTTGTGCTTCAGAAATAAAACTTTTCATATTTTCCAAATCTATTTCTCCTTCTTTAGTCAAAATTCCCACAACTATCCCATCCGCTCCCATTTCTCTAAACATTCTTATTTCATTTTTTATAATTTCAATTTCATATTTAGAATACAAAAAATCACCAAATCTCGGTCTTATCAATACATTTATTGGAATATTCACATTTTTACGCACTTCTTCAAATAAACTCTTTGTAGGTGTAGTTCCTCCAATTATCAAGTTGCTGCAAAGCTCCAGTCTTGTAGCTCCGCCTTTTTGAGCATTTATTGCAGATTCCACACTATCCACACATATTTCAAGAGTATACTTATTCATTTTTCTCATCTCCTATAGTTACATAATATATAACAATTCTAATTTAAAATAAAAGGTTAAAATTATCTATAACCAATCTACTAATTTTTATATGCTTTTATAGTAAAACTTATTTAAAACCAAACTCAAAAGCTATGACTATTTTACTTAAACCTTAAATTTATATAATTTTAGCAGTTTAATTTAAAATAGGTTTGAGTATATTTTGACTTTTAAGCAGATTGAATATAAATATTAAAATTTAAATATGAAAAAACATTAGAAAATACTAGTTTACCAATATTTCTAATGTTCACTTCATTGTTTAATTCTTTATAATCCTGCTCCGAATTCAAATCCTTTTCCAGAATATTTAAACTGTGCATTCTTTTCTGGGAATGGTGTTACTCCAAATTTTAATGAAACTACTGGATAATAACCTAATTTTTTATTACTTGGCTTATCCCACTTCATTCCTGCTCCAATTTCCCATTCTACATTTTCAAATCTATGAGATAAAGTTGCCATTCCTAAAGTTATTTTGTTAACTTTTCTTGCATACCATGAACTTTCATAAATTTCAGGATCGGAAGCTTTTGAAGCTCCATTTTGTACATATTGAATTTTTCCTCCAACCCACCATGGTTTATCAGGGTCATTCGAAAACATATATTTTCCTTCAAATTCATGTTTTCTAAAGTCAAATGTACTATTACGAGTTGCATTATTTCTATAAATTCTGTCAGGCCGTTCCATTATGAAAGCATATCTTACAAACATTTTTTCTAGATATCCTGCTTCCACTTTAAAGGTTAAGTCATTAATTCTGTTAAATCCTTTCATTCCACTAGGATTAGCAGCATCAGAGCCGTCTATTTGCATATCCATTCCAATTTGGAAATATTTTTTATGACTTCTTAAATTTTGAAGTTTTGCATTAAAATCATTTAAGCTAAATTTATTTTGACGATAATTTTCTTCTTCTACATAACTCTTGTATGCTTCTTCTTCCTCACTGCTCAAAAATAATCTATCATCACTATTTACCAGAATTTTATCAATTGAATTTTTGTTGGCATTATTAATAGAAAATTCTTGCGTGTTTGAATTTCTTACCATATTTGTACTTTTTATCTGATTTTCAGTTGTCTCAATTTCAGCTTCTCTATTATTTTCTTTTTCTTTTTTCTCTAAATCAGCTGCATATCTTGGTTTTGCATTATTTTCATATTTATACAAAAAACCAATTGTCGTATAGTCATTTCCACGAATATATCTGTCATCTGAAGTAATAATTGGAGTATTATTAAGATCTCTGTATATTTTTTTACCAAATCCAAAATTTATTCTAAAATAGTGATCTGATTCAAATTTCTTATTTTTCATTTTTGAAGTATCGTAAACAAATCCCAATCTATGATAATTAGTTTTTAATTTTAATGCAGGCAATCCAAAAGTTGCCACATTTCCATAAATATCATTTGCTTTATTTACTGAATTTGTATATTCAAATCCCCATTCATTAAAGTTTACTCCAAAAGTTCTTTCCTTTAAAGATTCCTTATAAACTTTCTGATTCCATCCAAGACTTGTGTTATATGGAAATAACTGTTTATTTTTATCTGCGAATCTATATAAAAAATTATCCCCAGCATCTGACACATATCCATATTGAATTTCTCTATTAAAATTCCTATCAGATTTAAAATCCTTAAATTCATAGTTTTCATTATTTTCAAAATCAAAACTTACAAATCTTTTATTTGCAATATCAGCCTTAAAATAATTTCTAACATATCTATTCTTTAGCCAATCATCTTTAAAATGTCTATCGTCTCTCATTGTCAAGTTATAATTAAATGTTACATTTCCAATTTGATATTTAAAATCATCTCTCAGTCCCAGTGCATTTGTTGGAACTTCTACAATGTCAAAGCCATCATACATTGCTCCTCCAGCTGTTGTTCTTTGGAAAGTAACTGTTGCATCATTTGTAACTTTTACATCATATTTATTATTTTTTTTCGATGTATTATCAAATAATGTAGTGTATAGTCTAGTGTCAAGAGTAAAAATTCGCATTGATGGACTTTGCTTTATAGCCTTCCCACTTGCATCTCTTGCAACTTTATAGCCAGTCTGTGAATCTAAATCTTCGACTTTTCGTCCATTTCTAAATTCAGGAACTCCTAAACTGCTATAATCACGATTTTCAAATGCTAAATTATAACCAATAAACGAATTTTTTAATGGTATGTCGATTCTATCATTACCTACATTAAATCTTTGAGATTTATATTTTTCATAAAGTATTTTTTTAGGACGACGAATTATTTCATTATCTTGATATATTTTATAAATTCTACTTTCATCAGTTGTTGCAGAATTTAAGAATAATGAATTATAATTTTCGTTATCACGTGTGTAATCATACTCGTATTCTTTTTTTCTTATATCAACTTGCTTTACTTGTGCACCGAAATAAAGAGTATTTGTCAAGTTTTGGTAACCTGTCTTAGGCTGGTATCCAAAGAAATCACTTTCTCTAAATGGATAATAGTTTCCAAAAGTTAATCCCCATTCTTTTCTTTTGTCATATGCAATATTCTGAACCCAGTGAACTGTGTTATCTTCACCTCGGTCACGCATTCCAAGAAGTTCTCCGTATTCATCCTTATCAGAATCTAGATAATCCAATTTTATTTTCGGTCCTCTAAAATCGATTTCATAACTTCTTTTTTTTCTATAAGAATTCAAATCTCCAATATATCCTGGATTAATATCACGAAAATCCTCATTGTCAATTGTTATTGCAACATTTGAATTACCATTTGTATATTTTATGCTTCTATATAAATCAACATCTGTTTTTCGTGGATCTAAGTTATCATCTTCTACAATTTTGTCATTTATCTCCGTCAGGGCTTTAAGTGCATGCTTATTTTGTGTCCAGTAATATTTTGCATTAAATTCACCATTTTGTCCAAGTTCCTGATTGATATTAAAATCCCAGAATCCAATATAGGTATATTTATCTACATAATCTGTATAATCATCCTTTAATTCATTTCCATTAATAGCATACATAAGATTGGTTGTAATATTTTGATAATTTAGATTCCATATTCCGTAACCTGCATCATAAAATTTTCTATCTTCCTTAGCTTTTTTTGGAGTATTTACAACCTTATGATTCCATTTGAAATCCCATTCTTTCCTATGATTTCCAATTGGAACTACAAATCTGTTTACAAATATATTTCCTTTATTATTTCCCCAGAAAGCATAGTCATTTGAAAATTTTAATGCCAATTTTTTCTTTGTACTCAATTCAAAATCAACAAATCCCTGTGCAAGAGGACCTAAATCATAGTCAAATCCCATAATTCCAAAAAATCCTCTATCACTATCCATTCCTATATATGGAAATAATGTAGCTCTTTGAGTTGATGGCTTTAATGATGTTACATAATATGGTAACTTAAACCAAGTTTTTCCACCCGCAAAAAGTCCAATATTTCTTGCAATCGCTTTTCTATTTGGATAAATCTCCAGCTCATCTGCATTTATTTTATAACTTGGATTTTCGTATGGACTTGTAGTAAACCATCCATTTTTTATAAAAATCAGCTTATTTCCTTCAGCTAATGTTTCTTCTCCACCAAAACGTAATTTCACATTTGAATCATAGCTTTCTGAATTAAATATTTTTGCTAATTTTGTATCCATATCAAAAATAAGATTATCAGCTTTTATAATTTGGGAACCTTGAATAAATTCAACATTTCCAGAGCCTGAAAGAATATTTTTATTAGCAATTTTTCTTAATTTGTCTGCATTTATTGTAAAATCTCCATATTTTACAGTAACATTACCTTCAGTATTTATTTCTTCTGTTTCTAGATTTATCGTAGATTTTTCTGTTTTTAGTTCTATTACTTCTCCATCAGCATTCAGCTTCCCAAAAAGTATAATATAAAACAGTAAAATAAACAATCCTTTATATCTCATTATTTTCATTTTTTCAACCTTTTATTTTTAATTATATAATACCAAAATTATACCATACTTTTATGCTTATAACAATTTATTTTACATTTGAAAGGCTTTAATTAAGTTTTTTACTACAAAACGTATTTTTTCCCAAATAACATCATTTTTTCTATATTTGCGATAACTAATAGTACATTATTTTCTCTTATTATAGTATTTGGAAGTGGCATAATATTTAGTTCCTTTTCATCTTTTATCCCGATAATATTCATTTCATATTTATTTCTCAAATTTAATTCTATAAGATTTTTTCCATCAAAATCCTTTGGTGCTTTTATTTCAAACACTCTATATTTTTCTGAAAATTTAAAATGTTCTGTTATATTGGGCCTTATTACCCCAAGTGCTGTTTCCTTGGCCATCGTTTCTTCTGGATAAACAACGGAAGTTGCACCAATCTTTTTTAAAATTTTCCCCTGTAATTCATTTTTTGCCTTACAAATGATAGTTTTTATTCCCATTTCCTTTAAAATTACCGTAACAAATACACTGGACTGGGTATTGTCTCCAATGCAGACAAAAGCAGTGTCAAAGTCATCATTTATTACTTTCTTGATTGAATTTTCGTCTGTCACATCCAATGTAATTGCATCACTTGCGATTTCATCATCAATTACCTTTTGTACACGATCCTCCCTTTGATCTATTGCCAGTACCATTTTACCATTTTCATATAATGTCTGAGTTATACCTCTACCAAATGTTCCAAGCCCAATTACTAAATATCCTGCCATTTTTCACCTCTTCCTTATCCTATCAAAATGTCTTCCTTTGGATAAACATATCTTCCTTTTGGATTTTTCATTCTGGACAAGGCCAATGTTATTGTTAGTGGCCCGACTCGTCCAACAAACATCGTAATCATAATTAACAGTTTAGAAATGCTCGATAATTGTGGCGTTAAATCCCGTGATAATCCCACCGTTCCAAAAGCAGATACCAGTTCAAATCCTAATTCTATAACTCTTATATCCTCCAGCCAAATTAATAAAAATAATACTACAGCAACATACATAATTGATATAAAAACAATAACCATAGCTTTATTATATATTTTCCAGCTGATTCTTCTCTTGTTGTATTCCAGATGTTCCTTATTTTTTATAGTTGTAACTATTCCAAAAAGTATCAATCCGGCTGTAGTAGTTTTTATTCCACCACCTGTTGAGCCAGGCGAGGCTCCAATAAACATTAATACTACAAACAGAAAAACTGTAGGTTCCCGCAGTTCAGCTATGGAAATTGTATTAAATCCAGCCGTTCTTGTTGTTACACTTTGAAAAAATGCGGCTCCTATCTTTTCAAAAAAGGGCAATGTTCCTAATGTTTTATTGTTTGAATATTCTAGGATAAATGTTATAATTGTCCCAAATATTATTAGAAAAATTGACATTTTTATAGCTATTCTTGTAGTAGTAGTAAGCCTTTTATCTTTTTTTAGAAAATATTGATAAATATTAAGAATTGCTGCAAAACCTATTCCGCCTAAAAAAATTAAGACAGGAATTACAGTGTTTATTATTATACTGTCTTTAAAATCACTTAAATTATTTGAAAATAATGCAAACCCGGCATTACAAAATGCGGAAATAGAATGAAATATAGCATAATAAGCCGCTGTCTTATAATCAAATATTTTTATAAATTTTAAAAATAATATTGCAGCCCCGATAATTTCTATTATAAAAACTGTAGTCAAAACTTTTTTTACAAATTTTTGTATTTCAAATGTTGTATTTGTGTTTATATCTTCCTGTATCAATTTTTTAGTAAAATACCCAACTTTTTTTGAAATCATTGTTACAACTATTGTTGAGAATGTGATAATTCCAATTCCGCCAAGCTGAATTAATACCATAATAACTGTTTTTCCAAATAAATTATAGACTTTGCTTACATCATTTACTGTAAGTCCCGTTACACAGACAGCTGACGTTGCTGTAAACATACCCTCAAGTAAATTTGTTTTTTGTCCATTTTCTATTGCAATTGGCAAAGAAAGCAAAAAGCCGCCTATTAATATAATTATTATAAATGATACTAAGATTATGGTATAAGGGGAAATTTTCTTTCGTTTTACTAACATCATAATCGCCTAACTTTCTGTTTATATAAAATTATTTTTAATTTTTAAATAATCCAAAAATCAAAATCTTCACTTATCTGATCATATTTCTTATCTTTTCCTAATATATCCGTAAATTCTTTAAAATCTTCTCCCATTCGTCTCAGATATTCTTCATTCCCTATAATTTCCTCTATTTTTTCAGAAATTCCATCCCATGCTTTATAAATATCTGGTATTATTTTCAATCCTTCCTCCGTTATTTTTGAAAAAGAATTTTTTCCAGCTTTTTCTCTTTTAACATACCCTTTAGCAACCAGTTTATCAACAAATCTCGTAACTGTTGAGGGAGCTATTGCTAATGTTTCTGATATTTGATTTACTGTAAGCCCTTTTTCTTCTTCTTTCAATATAATCATAAGAAATCCATGTGTAGGATAAATATCCATTTTCTCAAATGATTCTTCTGCAATTTTATTAACCATTCTAAACATTTTTGAAATTGTAAAATATATACATTTTTGAATTTCTGATTTTCCTTTATTACTCATATTCTTCACTTCCTCACTATTTTTATTTGTTATTTGCCATATATTTTTCCCAGCAAAACAGCCATGTCAGTTTAATAATTATATACACAGGAATAGCAACAAATGCCCCACCGATACCAAATAACGCTCCTCCAACAAGAACTACCAGAAGTGTAGTAATTGGGTGCATTTCTACAGATTTTCCTGTCAGCCATGGTTTTACAATATTTGCTTCTATTGTTTGAACAATTGTAATCAGTACTACTATCAGGATTACCAGCTTAAATGATTTTGTAAAAGCATAAAGTATAGCAGGAATCAGTCCAATAAAAGGCCCAATAAATGGAATCACATTTCCAAAACCTATAATTACTGAAAAAAGCATGCTATAATCCATTTTCAAAAAATAAAATATTACAAATGATACAATTCCAACTATCATACTGTCAAGCGCTGTTACAAGTATATATTTTCCGATTGTCTCATCTATATTCTTTATAAGCACTATTAATTCTTCCCTGTCCATATTTCTCAAAATCCGCTTTACTCCATTTTCAATATTATCATAACTGAAAATAAGCATTATCGTAAAAATTGGAGTCATAAACAGCAAGCTAAATGTACTGCTTATAAGAGAAAAACTAGAACTTAGAACATTCATAACATTGGAAACGATTACATCTTTTGAACTCATAAGCGAACTTCGTAAATCAATATTATTGCTTTCAAGAAAACCAAAAAAGTTGTTTTGCAGTTTTTCCTGATTTTTTAATAAAAAATCTATAAGACTTGATATTTGTTTTGTAATTATTGGCACAATCGTCAAAACTATATAAAGAAAAATTATAAAAAATACTGATAATACTATTAAAATCGCAGTAGTTCGATTTAACTTGTATTTTTCTTTTTTATTTTTACTGGAAAGTTCATTGAACAATTTCATTTTTTTACTTCTTTCTTCATTGTCCACACCCATTTTTTCAATTTTTTCGAGTTCATCCAGTTTACTGTTCTTTATAAAATTTTCATTTTTATCTTTTTTACTAATCATATCAATAAAAGGCATTAGACAGTACACTATTACAAACGACAAAATAAAGGGAAAAATGGTACTTGTAACCATTCGTATTGATTTTGCAAAATTATCATAAACCTTAAAAAATAATAAAAGTGCCCAAAGTGCTAAAACCACAACAATTAGTACATTTCTTAGTTTTAATAATTTTTCTTCATCATAAAACTTCATTTGTTCTTCCTTTCTACTCGTTAATGTCTATCCAAAGGACTTGTCACTTTTCTTGTTAAACACAATATCAATCGGACATCCTTCAAATCCAAAATATTCTCTTAATTTATTCTCAATATATCTTTGATAAGAAAAATGTATTAATTCTGGATTGTTCGCAAAAAATGCAAATTTTGGCGGTGCCTGACTTACCTGTGTCGCATAATTTATTTTTACTGCCCGTCCTTTTCTTGTAGGCACTGGATTCTGTGCTATCATTTCTGCCAAAATCTGATTCAATAGTCCAGTTGATATCTTTTTATGGTATTCTTCATTGATAAATTTAGCCTGTTCTAGTATATTCAACGTTCTTTTCCCAGTCAATGCCGAAATTGTAACAATCGGAGCATAATCTAAAAATGCTAAGTCTGCTTTTATCAAAGCCGTAAATTCCTTCACACTGTTGTTATCCTTTTCAATCAAATCCCATTTGTTTACTGCAATAATAATCGGCTTTCTCTCCTCATAAATCATCCCTGCAATTCTTTTATCCTGATCTGTCAAAAGTTCTGTTGCATCTAGCATCAGCACACACACATCTGCCCTTTTTATAGCTTTTATTGCACGTAATACACTGTAATATTCAATGTCATCTTCCACTTTCGATTTTCTACGGATTCCCGCTGTATCAATTAATGTATAGGTTTCTCCATTATATCTCAAACTCGAGTCAATCGAATCTCTAGTCGTTCCGGCAATATCACTTACAATCGAACGTTCTTCATTTAAAAGCTTATTTACAAGTGAAGATTTTCCAGCATTCGGTCTTCCAAGAATTGCAATATTAAGTCCTTCTTCTGTCCTTTTTATTTTCTTATCCTCAAATTTATTAATTACAGCATCAAGCAAATCTCCCAAATTAGTCTTATGCTCCCCAGAAATTCCAATAACTTCTTCAAATCCTAGTCCATAAAATTCAAAAATATTTTCCTGGTCACGCATATAATTGTCAATCTTATTTACAGCTACAACAACCTTTTTATCCTGTCTTCTAAGTACAGTTGCCACATCCTCGTCAAGTCCAGTAATCCCAGCTTTTCCATCTACTAGAAATATAATTACGTCCGCCTCGTCAATTGCGACCTGTGCCTGCTGCTTAATTTTCCCCATCATAAAGTCTTCTGTACGTGGCTCAAGCCCTCCAGTATCTACCAAGATGAACTCTTTTCCACTCCACTCCATCTCACGATAAAGCCTATCTCTAGTAACTCCTGGCTCATCCTTCACGATAGACAGCCTGTCACCCACGAGCTTATTAAATAAGGTTGATTTCCCCACATTAGGTCTACCAACAATCGCTACTGTATGTTTCATATTTTCCTCCAATTTTCTATTTATTTTTTCCCTTTAAATTATCAATCAAATTTTTTTGCAATTTACAAAAAATTCCTGAAACCAAATTTTCATTTAATTTTCCTAACTTTTATAAATTCTCTCTCAAAATTATTCAAATAATTTTAGAAGAATTTGAATATATACTCAAACTTATTTAAAATTAAACTACTAAAAATTATATTGATTTAGGGTTTGAGTAAAATAGTCATAGCCTTTTGAGTTTAGTTTTAAAGCAGTTTTACTATACAATATATTTTATCATATTTTTTGTATTTTTATTAGTTTTTTTTATTGATATTACAGAAAAAGTGCAAATAAAATAAAGACTAGAGCATTATCTCCAGTCTTTTTGCAAATATTTTTTAAATTTTATATACACAAAACACCTAAACTCTCTAAAATCAAATTTTCAAGTTTAAGAATTCCTTTGAAATCCAATTAAATTTATGAAACTACTAATGGCAACAATACTGCGATAATAGCCATTAAAGCAGGTAAACCCTGCACTAAAAATATTTTTTTAGAAACTGTGACAGAACCATAAATAGCTGCACAGATAATACAAATTAGGAAGAAAACTGCAATTTGAAATTGAAATTCTCCACTTTCGATTAAACTCCACACTAATCCTGTGGCAAGAAAACCGTTGTACAGCCCTTGATTTGCCATCATTTTTTTTACACGTTCATCTTTTAAAAAGTCTATTTCCAGTCCAAAGTTTCTTTGAACAGTTTCACTTTCATTAAGATACATTTCAAGGATTAATATATAATAATGCTCCAACGCCACAAATAATATTAATATGAATGCCAGTATGCTCAAAATAATTCTCTCCCTTCTTTATATTTTTTTATTCTTTCTATTTAGCTTAATCTCTTACACTTAAAATTACAGGCTTTCCATCAATAATGGCAAGGCTATGTTCGTATTGGGCTGAACGTTTACCATCTTTAGTAACCGCTGTCCACATATCAGATAATACTTTCACTCTATAAGTCCCGACATTTACCATCGGCTCAACTGTAATTACCATTCCATCTTCAATTTTAGCTCCTGTTCCAGCTTTTCCATAATTTGGAATAATTGGGTCTTCGTGCATTTCCTTTCCTACTCCATGCCCTGCAAAATCTCTTACAAGTGAGAATCCAAAGCTCTCTACATATTCCTGAATAGCATGCCCGATATCTCCAATTCTGTTTCCGGCACGTGCCACTTCAATTCCGATATCTCTTGCCTTTTCAGTAACTTCCATAAGTTTTTTAGAAGTTTCGTCAATTTCTCCCACAGCATAAGTAATCGCAGCGTCACCAAAATATCCATCAAGTACTGTAACCGTATCAACTGTCAGAATATCGCCTTCCTTTAGTATTTGCTTTTTGCTTGGAATACCGTGTACTACGACTTCGTTTACAGAAATACAAGTTGCGGCTGGATAAGGAGGATATGGATGTCCCACATCGTAACCTTTCGTTCCTGGAATTGCTCCTTGACTTCTAATGTAGTCTTCAGCGATTTGATCCAGTTCATATGTACTGATTCCAGCTTTTACGTGTTTTGGCAATACATCTTCAAAAAGTCTTGCGATTATTTCATTAGCTTTTTTTATTTTTTTTATTTCATCCAATGTTTTATAAATTATCATTTTTTGTACTTCTTCTTTCTAAATTTCTTTTTTTATTTTTTTAGTCTACATATTTGACAATTTAATACTTTTTTACAAAAAATCTTGTACTTTTGCAAATAAAATTTTATTAATTATCAAATAAGTTTAGCAACATTACTCTAAAACTAAATTCAAGTTCTAAAGTTTCATAATTTTTATCAATTCAATCTTAAATAATTTTAAAATTATTTACTATTTTTCCAAGATATCAATTATATCTTTTGTAATTTCTTCCAGTTTTTTTGCACCATCTACACTGTAAACTTTATTTTGTTTTTTGTAAAAATCCAATACTGGTGCTGTCTGTTCGTTGTAAACTGCAAGTCTTTTTTTCACTGTTTCTTCATTATCATCTGCCCTTTGTTCCAAATCTTCTGGATTTTCATCAACTGGCGGATTATATTTTATATGATAAATTTTACCAGTCTTTTTTGATACTCTTCTTCCTGTGATTCTTTCAATAATTTCTTCATCGCTAACTTCAAGTGCGATTACTTTTTCAATTTCTCTGTTTGATTTTGCCAAAATTTTGTCAAGTTCTTCAGCTTGAGCCACTGTTCTTGGAAATCCATCCAAAATGAATCCTTTTTTACAGTCATCTTCCTGCAATCTTGCTTCTACAAGCCCATTTACAATATCATCAGAAACTAATTTACCTTCATCCATCAATTTTTTGGCTTCCAGTCCTAGTGGAGTCTTGTTTGCAATTGCAGCTCTCAAAATGTCTCCTGTTGAAATTTGAGGAATTTCATATTTTTGAATTAATTCCTTTGCCTGAGTTCCTTTTCCTGCTCCAGGTGCTCCAAATAACACTATATTCATAATTATTTATCCGATATTTAAAATTAAATATCGCTCCTTTCCAAATTTATTTTTTCACATCTAATTTTAACATTTTAAAAGCCATTTTTCAATTTTCTTTTTTAAATTTTCAAAAAAATAACCAAAAAAGAAAAAAAACTGAATTTAATCAGTTTTTTCTGCTAAAGAACTATTTAGCTAATTTAAGTTAGAGTGGGTAATAAACCCATATATATTTTACCACATTTATAAATTTTATCAATACCTTTTTTTAATTTTTATTTTTTATTTTTTCTTAAATTTCTATTTTTTCGTATTTTTTTAAATAATCCTTCAATTCTTCTAAAATATCATTCCCCATTCCTTCTTTTTCTGCTTCTATATTAACACACAAAAGTGGTTCATGCAGTGATAATCTGATTAAAAACCAGCTTTTTTGACCTACATTTACTCTTACACCTTCATAGTTAGGACTTTCTAGGCTCCAATCTTCTTTTTTTTCAGCATATTCCTTAAAGTTTTCCACAATTTTTTCTCCACAAGTCCGAAAATCTTTATCTTTTATAGGAATTCTTATTTCTATTTCCTGAGCAGGCTCAGGCAACTCATTCAGAACATCTGTAAATTCAATGCCTTTTTCCCTGCTCTCTACAAGCTGAACCAAAAGCCTTGCAGCCATGTATGCTCCATCATCAAGAAAATAATTTTCTTTAAATGCGGCATGTCCTGACGTTTCTATAGCAAGAGGAGAATACTTTCCTTCATTATTCAGTCTTATAGATTCGTTTATTACGTTTTTATATCCTCGCTGGAATCTGTGGTGAATCCCGCCACGGTTTTCTATAAACTCTTTTAGCCCTGCTGATGTAATCGAATCTGTTACAATTATCCCACCAGAATGTTCTTTTAACAATATTTCACTAAGCAATGCGATAAGGTTATTTCTGTTAATTTCACGTCCATTCTTATCTATAAAGGCGCTTCTATCTCCATCTGCATCAAATATTATTCCAAAATCTGCATTATTATCAAGAACTGTTTTTTTTATTGATTCTATCGCTTCTTTTGCTTCAGGATTCGGAATATGATTTGGAAAGTTACCATCAGGATTTAAAAATTGGCTTCCAGTAGTATCTCCGCCCAAAACTTCTATTACCTTTTTAGCAAAAAATCCTGCAGCTCCATTTCCTGCATCAATCACTATCCTTAAGTTTTTTAGCGGTTTATCCCCTTTCCCAATTTTATTTTTTATTAGTTCGCATATATATGAAGCATAGTCATCTGCTAGATTTTTTAAAGTTTCTACACCTTTTTCTTTTTTGAGCAAATTTTTTTCTTGTTTTTCAGCCATTTCTAGAAATTCATTAACATCACTTTTTTGAAGCCCCCCATTTTTCGTAAAAAATTTAATTCCATTGTAGTAGCTCGGTAAATGGCTGGCAGTTATCATCATTGCACCATCAGCTTTATAATCCTCAAATATCGTAGTCATAAATAGTGATGGTGTTATTGACATTCCGCAATCATATACATCAATTCCCATTTCCATCAAAGTTTTTCTTATAATTTCTGAAAATTTAGGTCCTGTATGCCTTGCATCGTACCCAACTGCCACTTTAACCTTCCTGTTTTGACTCTTTGCTATTTCATCACATTTTTCAGTTATCCAAAGCCCAAATCCTTTTGCTATGAACTCAACTTCCTTTTCAGATAAATTAATGTCCTTATCTTCGTATTTTGAAACTATTCCCCGAATATCAGTCCCACTTATCATATTTTTTAAATCCATAAAAATACCTCTCTTTTCAAGTAAAGCCATACCTATTCTCCTCGTTTTGAAAATTGGTATGGCTTTTCTATTATTGTTCACTTAATTTACTATTTTAAATTATTCAGCACTGTTTGTGCAATATCCTTCGCTCTAAGCCCATAATTTGTAAGCATAGTCTCTCCATCTGCACTTTGTCCAAAAACATCCTGTATTCCATGTTTTACAACTTTTGTTGGATGAACTTCTGATAAATATTCTGAAACTGCACTTCCAAGTCCCCCAATTACAGAATGCTCTTCACTTGTTACAATAAATTTACATTCTTTTGCCGCTTTTAAAACTGTTTCTGTGTCTAACGGCTTTATCGTAGAAACATTTACCACTCTTGCCTTTACTCCTTTTTCTTCCAGTAATTTTGCTGCTTCAAGAGCTTCTGAAACCATAAGGCCAGTCGCTAATATTGCTACATCGTTTCCTTCTCTCAAAGTTGCAGCTTTTCCTATTTCAAATTTATAGTTTTCATCAAATAATACCGGTATATTCAGTCTTCCAAGTCTTACATACACAGGCCCTTCATATTCAGCCACTGCAAAGACCATTTTTTCTGTTTCTACTGCATCTGCTGGCGATAGCACTACCATTCCTGGAATTGCACGCATTAATGCCACATCCTCAACTGACTGATGTGAACCTCCATCCTCTCCTAACGAAACCCCTGCGTGAGTTGGACAAATCTTGACATTTAAATGCGGATATGCAACCGAGTTTCTGACCTGGTCAAAGGCACGTCCAGCCGCAAAATGTGCAAAAGTTGAAGCAAACGGTATTTTCCCAGTCGTTGCAATACCTGCCGCTGTTCCAATCATATCAGCCTCTGCAATCCCAACATTTATATGTCTTTCTGGAAACTCTTTTTTAAAATATGCAGTCATTGTTGATTTTGACAAGTCTGCTTCCAGTACCACCACATCTTTATTTACTTTTCCCAATTTAACTAACGCTTCTCCATAAGCCACTCTAGTTGATTTTTTTTCCATTCTCATATTCTCCTATTTTTTATTTCATTATTTTTAAAAACTTTCTAATACTGTTCCACAAGCCAGAGTTAGTGCATAGCACTTTCGCCATTCTCTTTAATACGCCATTATTTAAATATGTTAAAATAACTATTATCGCGAAATGAAGGGAAATGGCGATTGATTTCCCTTGCTATTGTTAACTCAATTCTTCCATTGCCTTCTTGTATTCTTCATCATTTGGAGCAGCTCCGTGGAATCCAGCGTTATTTTCCATAAATGAGACACCTTTTCCTTTTACAGTGTTTGCAACAATAACTGTCGGCTGTCCTTTAACTGTTCTTGCTGTGTCAAGAGCATTTATGATTTCTTCATAATTGTGTCCGTCAATCTCGATTACATTCCATTTGAATGCCTTGAACTTTTCTCCAATCGGAGCAACATCCATTACATCCGAAACTTTTCCATCAATTTGCAAGTTGTTATAGTCAACTATCGCAACTAAATTGTCAAGCTTGTAATGTGCCGCAGTCATAGCCGCTTCCCAAACTTGCCCTTCCTGCAATTCTCCATCTCCTAGAATTGCATAAACTCTATAGTCATTATTGTAAATTTTTGCGCTCAAAGCCATTCCGTTTGCTGCAGACAGTCCTTGTCCCAAAGAACCTGTTGACATTTCAACTCCAGCCAATTTTTTCATATCAGGATGTCCTTGAAGCGGAGAGTGCCATTTTCTAAGTGTTGGAATAAGATTTTCCCCTTCATCTCCTAAAAATCCTTTTTCAATCAAAGCCGCATACAGTGCAGGAGCAGCATGCCCCTTACTAAGAACTAATCTGTCTCTGTTTTCCATTTTTGGATTTTTTGGATCAATATTCATTTCTTTCCAGTAAAGCACAGCTAAAATATCAGCAATCGAAAGTGAACCTCCCGGATGTCCTGATTTTGCCCTGTAAATCATTTCAATAATATCTTTTCTAAGTTCTTTTGAAATTTTTTGAATTTCCTCAACTTTCATAAAAAGCCTCCTATAAATTAATATTTTTATATTATACTCAAACCTATTTAAAATTAAACTACTAAAAATTATATTGATTTAGGGTTTGAGTAAAATAGTCATCGCCTTTTGAGTTTAGTTTTAAAGCAGTTTTACTATATAGTCAATTCGCTTAAAAATTAAGATAAAAATTAGTTATTTTTATCAACTCCATATAAAAAGGGAGCAACCACCTAAAATGTGAAACTCCCTTCATTTTTACAAAAAGCGGTAACTATTTTTTATTTAGCAGTTCTATATACTGCTTGACCAGCTCTATTTTTTCTGAATTCATATCCATTAGATTCCTAACTATTTCTCCGATATTTATATCTGAAAATTCCTCTATTATCTCATTAGTAAGCTCCTTTTTCAAATCTGACATATCCTTATCTGTGTATCCTATTATTTTAAATAGTTTCAGATGATCTATCTTTAATATTTTAGCAATTTTTTTAAGTAGAAGAGGATTTGTCATATTATGCTTGCCTGATTCCAGATTAGATAAATAAGCTGGACTGATTTTTAGCATTTCTGCCATTTCTCTTAGTCCTATATTTTTTTGTAGTCTTTTATTTTTTATATAATACCCTAATGCTTCTACAAGATTAGAGTTAGTTTTTATACTGTCATTTTCAGCCATTTTTTCACCTTATCAATTTATTCATATAGAAATATAATATCATAATTTTATGATTTTGTGAACTGCTGAAACTTTTTACTACACAACAAATGCGGTCTATAAATTATTTTTTCTTTTGTCCATAATAAGCATTCGCTCCATGTTTTCTCAAGAAATGCTTATCTAGTAACTCCTGTTGCATTGGCTTTATATCTTTGTTTACCATTTCAGTAAACATTGCCATTTTTGCCACTTCCTCCAATACAACAGAATTATAAACAGCTTCATCAGGATTTTTTCCCCATGTAAAAGGTCCGTGACTATTTACAAGAACTCCTGGAATATATTGTGGATTTAGATTTCTTTTTTCAAAAGTTTCTATAATTACCGTTCCTGTTTCTTTTTCATATTCTCCTGTGATTTCCTCTTTTGTCATTTTTCTTGTACAAGGTATTGACCCATAGAAATAATCAGCATTTGTTGTCCCGTATGCTGGAATATCCCTTCCGCTTTGAGCCCATATTGTAGCATTTGTTGAATGAGTATGAACTATTCCGCCTATTGAAGGAAACTTTTTATAAAGCTCAATATGTGTAGGAGTATCTGATGAAGGATTTAAATCACCTTCTACAACATTTCCATCCAAATCAACTACTACCATATCTTCTACTTTCATTGTTTCGTAGTCCACACCGCTAGGTTTTATAACAATCAGATTTTTTTCTCTGTCAATTCCACTCACATTTCCCCAAGTAAATAATACCAGCCCTTTTTTTGGCAATTCTAAATTTGCCTTAAATACTTGATCCTTTAATTTTTCCAGCATTAGATAAATCCACCTTCCTTCATTTTATCCAGCATCCATTGCTTTGCCTTTTTTACTTCTTCAATTGGATTATCTGATTTTTCAGTCCACATTTCTATTAAAAAAGGTCCTTTATAATTTAATTCTTTTAATTTTTTAAATACTTTTGGAAAATCTACACACCCTTCTCCAAAAGGAACTTCCTTAAATTTCCCTTCAAAAGTATCAGTTACTGCTAAAGTATCCTTTAAATGAATTCCTGTTATTTCTCCGTTTTTTATTCCTAATTCCAATTCCTTCAGCGTGTCATTTTCAGGCCATGCTGTCAAATTTCCTACATCTGGATAAACCTTTAGCCATGGAGATTTAATTATATCCGCATATTCCATATATTTTGTAATGGAATTGATAAACGGATGATCCATAATTTCTATTGATAGTGTTACGTTGTACGAAGATGCCCATTCTACTGCCTTTTTCAAATTTTCAGTAAAATATTTTTTAGTCTGCTCATTTCCTTTTTCATAATAAACATCATATCCAGCCATTTGAATCGTTCTAATTCCCATTTTATCTGCAAAAATTATTGCTTTTTGCATTAGCTCCATAGCCTTTTCCCTAGTTTTTTCATCCATGCTTCCCATTGGAAATCTTCTATGTCCGCTAAAGCACATTGATGGTATTCTAACTCCATTATCTATTAATGCCTTATGAATTTTGTTTATTTCGTCATCGGACCAATCCAGTCTTGCAAGCCTTTCATCAGTTTCATCTATAGAAATTTCCACAAAATCATATCCGCATTCTTTAACAAGCTTTATTCTGTCAACCCAGTCAATATCTTTAGGAAGAGCTTTTTCATATATTCCTAAATTTAATTTATTAAGATCTTTCATATTATTCCTCTATTTCCAATATTTATCAATTTCTGCTTTAAATGCTCTGGCAGCTGCCGCAGGATCATCTGCTTCAGTAATTCCACGCCCTGCAATAAACGTAAACACATCCACACCTTCAAATAATTTTAATGTATCAGTATTAAGTCCACCTGTTACAGAAACTTTAAATCCCATTTCAATTAATTTTTTGACTTTATTCAAGTCCTTTTCTCCCCAAGTTTCTCCAGCCAGCAAGGCATCTCTGCTTTGATGGTAAATAGCCTGATTAATTCCCGCATCTAACCAAAGCTGAGCTTGTTCATAAGTCCAGTCTCCATACAGTTCCACTTGAATTTCCCCACGTTCTCCACGTTCTTCCTTTATAGCTTTTAAAGCCGCTTTCATTGTAGGAATTGTTGCAGAACAGATACAAGTCATCCAGTCTGCTCCACGTACAGCATTATTTTTAGCAACTGTTCCCCCTGCATCTGCACATTTTGTATCTGCTACTATTATTTTATCAGGAAATAAATTTCTTAATACCTCAACTAATTCACTCCCAACTTGTAGCAAGCACACTGTCCCAGCTTCTATCACATCAACTTCTTCCCCAACTGATACTGCCGCTTTTATCGCACCTTTCAAATCCGAATGATCAAGTGCAACTTGTAATAATGGTTTTGCCATCACTTTTCCTCCATTTCATAATTTATGCGTTTTTAAAATATACTCAAACTCTTAAAAAATTATTTAAGAAAGAGTTTGAGCAATTTAAAGTGGTTTTTTTATATGTTATGCTTTTTCTTCTATCAAGTTATAAATATCTTGTGATGTTTTAGCCTCTCTTATTTTTTCAAAAATATCTTCATCATCAAAAAGCATTACAATTTGAGGTATTGCTTCTCCTGCATGAACTTCATCATTTTCAGCTGCCAGTCCAATTAATATATCTACTTCCTGTCCGTCTGGAAATGATACTGGCTTTTTCAACGTAACAAGACTGAAAGAATTTTTATTAACTCCCATTTCAGGACGTTCATGTGGCATTGCCAATCCTGGAGCCAAAATGTAGAAAGGACCTAACTCCTTTGTTCTTTTTATTATATTTTCTATGTATTTTTCCTCTATTGAATTGCTTTCCAAAAGAGGTTTCATACATACTTTTATTGCTTCTTCCCAATTATTTGCCTCCTGCTGTAGCACAACAGAATTATTTTCTTTCAAAGAATCCAGCAAATTCATAAAAATCTCCTCTCAACTTTTATTTTTTAAGCTATTCCAGCTTCTGTCAATTTACTTTCTAGCTCTTTTTCATCAAGTAAGTTTAAAAGCCCAATTATTTTTGTGTTTGGTCCACCTTTTAATTCAGATGCGATATGAGTTGAAGCAAGAACTAAATCGTAATTTGAAAGTCCTGATTTAGCTTCTCCTAGACTGCATGAATTTACATCTGCCTGTACTCCCAATTTTTGTAAAACTTTTCCAACTTTTAACTTCATAATCATACTTGTTCCCATTCCACTTCCGCAGACTGCTAATACTTTTATCATTATTATTCACTTCTTTCTTTTTTTCTTTTTTACTTTTTTATTTTTTAAAATTTTAAACTTCTTCTAAATCTACTGTTCCTTCATAATATTGCTCTTTATTTTTAGATTTAGCATATTGAATTTGAGGAATTAGAAGCATTGTAGCAATTACCAATACATATCCAATTACTCCTAAATATTTCATTACAAATCCTTGAGCAAGCCATACTGTACTTTGGTCGATATTTCCGTGCCATCCACCTTTTAACTGGAATAACGCTACAGCCACAGCTCCGCATAATACTTGCAATACTCCTGATAAAGCTGACAATATGAATGCAGCTCTTGCTCCCCCACGTTTATCAGCATACACAGCAATAGTTGCATTATCAAAGAATACTGGAACGAATCCTGTTATAATAAATACAGGTGATTTGAAAATTAGTAATCCTGCTATTGAAATAAATTGAGCGATTGTTCCTATTAAAAATCCGAATAATACTGCACTTGGTGATCCAAATCCATAAGAAGCCGCACAGTCTACTGCAGGTAATGATCCAGGCAATATTTTATTTGAAATACCTTGGAATGACACTGTCAATTCTGATACGAACATTCTAACTCCTGTTTTCAAAATTGTTAAATATACTGCAAACAATAATGTTGTTGAAACAATATAAGTACCAAATGAAAGTTTTTTAGGATCAAACGCTCCTGTCGCAACACCATGAGGATTTATAACTGGACAAGTCTGTACACTATTTTCAATAACACATTTACCAAATTTTGCAGTAAAGAATTCAGGCCCTAGAACCCACATTATTATTCCAAAGAATACTATCATTATAAGCCCTGTTGCAATAATATCATCGTGAAGCATTGATAACCATTTAGGCAATTTCAAATCATCCAGTTTCTTTTTAGGATTTCCTATTTTTGGTGCCAATTTATCTGCTACCCATATAGCAAACATTTGTTGGTGCCCTATTGCAAATCCAGCATTTTCAGTCAATCTTTGAGTTGGTTCCACTGATAAGTTTGATCCAACTGCCCAATATATTCCTGCAAAAATTCCTATTAATATTACTCCCTTTATATTTTGGAACTGAGGGAACAGGAAGAATATCATCCAAGCTGCTGTAGAAGCCTGTTGCTGCATAATATGCCCTGTTATGAACAATGTTCTTACTTTAGTAAATTTTCTAAACAACACTAATAGTATATTTATAACAAATCCTATAAGAAGTGCCATCATAACTGCTGCTGCCAAATTAGATTTAGATGAATCCTGTTCAATAATATTTTTTATTGCTTCATCCACAGCCTGCAATCCAAAGTAAGGATCTATAACTGCCGCATTTAATTCAAATTTAGTCTTTAATGCCGCTAGTATTGGTCTAAATGTTGTTACCAGCCCTCCTGCACCGACATTCAATATCATATATCCTACAGTTGCCTTAATAAACCCTCCAACTGCCTCGTATATTTTTTTACCTAAGAACAAATATCCAACAAAAACCAGTAAACCTACAAAAAATTCTGGCTTAGTTAAAATATTTTGCCCAAACCACGTTCCAATTGCCATTAATAAATTCATGATTTTTCTCCTTTATATATTTTTTTAATAATTTCATTTTATCAAATATTTTTCCATATATTTAATTTTCCTATAAGAATGATTTAAATGGCAAATCAGGTTCTATTGTAAATGCGTCTTCAAATCCTCTTCTGTACATATATTCCATGTCATCTTTATTATCAGGGAATACAAATTTCCCTCCAGGCTGCCATATATATGGCTTAAATTCATACTTCATTCTGTCTTTTCTATAATTCCACAATAATGTTATTTCTTTTGGATCTGCCATAAAGTTAGACCAAATATCATGATGAAGCGGTATAACAACTTGTGTTTTCAATTCTTCAGCTACTCTTAGCACATCTGAAGAAGTCAATTTATCTGTCATTCCTCTTGGATTATCTCCATATCCTACAAATGCCACATCCACTTTATTTTCATTTCCATGTTTTACAAAATAGTTTGAATGGTGTGAATCTCCTGCGTTGTAAATATTTCCACCAGTTGTTTCAACTAAATAGTTTACTGCCATTTCATCCATATCAGGCGGTAAATTTCCTTTTAATGTTACATCTTCAGCAACTGTTAAAAGCATAGTTCTGTCAAATGATTCTAATGCTTTTATTTTTGCATCTTTTATTGTAATTTCATCTCCTGGTTTTACTTGTACCAGTCTATCTTCAGGCACTCCCCATTTTCTCCAAATTTCAATACATGTTTTTGGTCCTACGAATTTTGCTTCCGGACAATTTTTTACAACTGCCGCCGCAACATTTACATCTATATGGTCACTATGTGAATGTGTTGCAAGCAATGCATCAAGACCTTCTATTGCAAAAGGATCTATTACGCACGGAGTAAGTCTTAAGTTTGGCTGTAAAGCTACACATCCGACTGCTCTTTGATGCTGATGCTTAGGTTTCATTAATTTATTTTTTTGACTTCTTTTACCTGTTGCTACCCAGATATCCATTGCAATATTTGCATTTCCTTCTGTTTTTATCCAAAGTCCCATGTTTCCAAGCCACCACATTGCTACAGTTTTTGGTTTTACTACTGTTTCGGCTATTTCCTCATTTAACCAAGTTCCCCATTCAGGAAATGTTCCTAAAATCCAAGATTCTCTTGTGATTTCATCTAATTTTGACATAATTGTCCCTCCTAAAAATGTTATTAAATTGTATATGTCGTTTTCTTTTTGCTAACAATAGTATACCCCACTTTTTTTTAAAGTCAATAATTTTTCAAAAAAATTTTTATAAAAATAAAAGAGGCATCATCAGCCTCTTCTAAAATGTTATTATTAAAACAAATAATTTTTACTTTAATTTGTATATTATTGTCTATTTTTTATTTAAAAATATTTTATTCTCATCTATCTTCCAAAATTCTTTTGAATTTTCTTCATATTCCTGTCAATATCTTTTCTTTTCAGCGATTCCCTTTTATCGTGTATTTTTTTACCTTTCGCAAGCCCTATTTCCATTTTTACAAGCCTTTGCTTTGTATAAACTGAAATTGGAACAATAGTGTAGCCTTGTTCTTTGATTTTCTCACTCCATTTCTTTATTTCACGTCTATTCAAAAGCAATTTTCTCACACGGGATTCTGCCACATTATTAATATTTCCAAATTCATAAGGTGTAATATGCATGTTCATTACAAAAACTTCATCCCGTATAATTCTTATAAAACTTTCTTTTATGCTGACTTTTCCAGCTTTCACCGATTTCACTTCCGTTCCTACAAGTTCAATACCTGCTTCCAGCTTGTCTTCTATGAAATAATCGTGAAAAGCCTTTTTATTTCTAGCTAATACTGGCATTTTCCCTCCTTCCAATATTCTTTATTCCTCTTCAGCCTCCTCGATTTTTGGTCTTTCTTCCACATAAGGTATGACCTCAATTTCCATTTTTGTATAACTTGCACTTACAACACTTACTTTCATTGTGCTTCCCATAGTGTAGGACTCATTATTTCTTTTATCTATGATTTTATAGTTTTCCTCATCATAAATAAAATTATCACGTGCTGTTGTAACATTGTAAACCACTTCTATGTGATTTTCTAGTTCCATAAATATCTTATTTTTATTCATCCCGCTAAGTCTAGCAATATAAACTTGCCCAATTTTATCTTGCATATACTCGATCAACTTGATTTTTACACTGTCTTCTTCCAGTTTATCCGCTATTCTTTCAGTTCTCGAAATACTTGAGGCAATTGCTTCAAAATTAGCTCCATATTTAGCCTTTTCTTTTTCGTTCATAAATTTTTCAATCGAACGTCCAAGCATTCTGTGAACAATTAAGTCAGAATAACGACGTATCGGTGATGTAAAGTGCAGATAATATTTAGAAGCAAGACCAAAATGTCCCAGATTTTTGTTGGCATATCTTGCACGCTGCATTGCCCGTAAAATCAGTTTGTGAATCAAATACCCTTCTGGCAGTCCTGTCGTTCTTTCTATTATGTTCTGGAATTTGCCAGGATGCATTTCTTCCAATCCTTTTAGGGAATATCCAAATTTTATCAGTGTTTCATTTAACGCTTGAACTTTCGCCTTGTCAGGATCTTCGTGGACTCTGTAAATTGCTGGAATTTCTTCCCAGAAAAGTTTTTCCGCCACAGTTTCATTTGCAATAACCATAAAGTCTTCAATAATTCTTTCAGCTTCCCCTCTAGAACGCAATACGATGTCCTTTACGGCTTTATTCTCATCTAAGACTACCTTTATCTCAGGTAATTCAAAATCAATGCTCCCACGTCTCTTTTTGTTGTTTCTGATGATTTTAGATAATTCCAGCATATTTTTAAGCATTTCATCAATTTTTCTATATTTATCATATAGATTTCGATATTCTTCAGATTCTTCATTTTTTTCCAAAATTGTATTCACATTTTCGTAAGTCATTCTGTATTTAGATTTTATAACCGATTTGTAAAAATCATTTCTTACAACTTTACCTTTTTTATCCAAATCCATTTCTACAGTAAAAGTCAGTTTATCCTCATTCGGATTAAGCGAACATAAATTATTTGACAATTTTCTTGGCAACATAGGAATTACCCTGTCTACAAGATAAATTGAGTTTCCACGCTTCAATGCTTCTGTATCAATCTCGTTATTTTCCCGTACATAGTAAGAAACATCGGCAATACTTACAAAAAGTTTATACCCATCTTCTGTTTTTTCCACATAAACCGCATCATCCAAATCTTTCGCATCAGAGCCATCAATTGTAATAATATCAAGGTCCCGCAAATCTTTTCGATTTTTTAGTTCTTCCGAAAAATCTTCATCAATTTTGTCCAGTTCCTGCAATACTTCATTTGGAAATTTCTCCTCAATTCCTTCATTCAAAAGCAATGATGAAATTAGTGCCTCTGTATCCTTAGGACTTCCCAGAACACTTACAATCTCTCCTTCAGGCTTTCTTTCCTCATCTCCCCAGAAATCCACCTTTACAGCCACTAAATCTCCAGTTTTTGCACCTTTTATCAATTTTTTCGGAATATAAATATCCTTCGGAGAATTTCTTGGACGCACAAATCCAAAACTTAAATTATGCTCAAAAACGCCGACAATAACATCCCGATTTCTTTTAACAACTTTGTAAACTTCCCCTTCACGTTTCTTTCCATCTGAACTTTCCTTCAAAATACGTACCAGAACAGTATCTCCATTCATAGCTGTATTTAAATAAGCTCCAGGAATAAAGACACTAGCCTCTCCATTAATATCAAGAAATCCGAAATTTCCATTAGAAATAGAAATTTCCCCTTTCACAAAGCCTTCCTTCTCAGGCAAGGTATATCTTCCATTCCTTTTCAAATAAATATCGCCACTTTCTTCCCATGCACTTAAAAGTTGCTTATACATTTTCCGCTTTTTCTGGCTCCATTCCAGCAGCTGCAATATTTCCTGAAAAGTAAACTCATATTCTGCTAGTACTTGTCGCAAATATTTTAATTCACGCTCTTCTTTGAGTTCCATTTTCCGAGTTTTTTCATTTTCTTTTTTTATATTGTAATTTTTTCCACTAAATTTTTTTCCCTTATGAAAATTTTTATCGCTATTTTCAATATTTTTATTTTTTTCTTTCTTTTGTTTATTTCCCATATTTTACCTCTATTTTATTCAATACATCAAATTATACTATTCTTCATTTAAATAACAGATACTTCATAAATTTTAAACTATATTATTTTAACGAGTATTGAAACTTCTTATAATTAATATAATTCATATTTTAAAATGAAATTTAGTATTAGTCTAAATTATAAAATTCTAATAAAATATACTTATATATTGAGAAAATAATAAATTTTCAGATATATTTTAAATCAATTTTTATTTTTTAGATTAAATCTGATTTTTTTAATTTTAGAGTTGATTTGCTATTATTGAATTTCTAAATTTTATAATATTCGGATGAATAATTGAATCCTTTGAAAGTAAATATTTTAATTTTTCCTCAATTTCAAATTTTATTGCCTTATCTAAATCAGTTTTTGCAAGTTCTCTAGCTGTTTCTACACCTTCCCAGCTTCTCCCTTCTTCAATCGCATCTGAAAGATAGACAATCTTAGCAAGAGTACTCATATTTTCTTTCCCAATCGTATGATATTTTATTCCATCCAAAATTTCTTCATCATCAATTCCAAACAATTCATAGTTTTGCCGTACAAACTCAGCTCCTGCAAATCCATGAAGCACAGCTGTAGACTTCGACATCTTGTCCTCTACTTCAGGATATTTCCCCTTAGTCAAGTCAATCATAACTGACAAGTCAAAAAATTTTGCCACATCATGAAGCCAAGCTGAAGCTGCAACTTTTTCCACATCTACATTATAAATTTTTGCAAGTTCTACAGCACATTTAGCAACTCTTTCCACATGATCGTATCTTTTTTCATCCAAATATTTTCTTACATTCTTCTTAATTACTTCTATATTCATAATACCACTTCCCCTAATTTATAACAATTTTCAAATATAGTAATTCCAGCTTAAATCAAGAATAAAAGATTAGCCTGTTCTACAGCCAATTCTTTACTTTTTACATATTTTTACTCTAATTTTTAAGCATAACTATAAATCAACATCTATTGACATTATTATACTACACTAGAAAGAAAAAAACAATAAATCTAAATAAGCAAGAAAGCTTTATTATTTTTTATTAAAGCTGTTCTTACTTCTTAAAAAAAACTATTATACTAAACTCGATAAAATAATAAATTCATAGAAAATTTTTCAAAAAAGAATAAAATCTAATATTTTAAAATGATTAAAATGTAATTTTTTTTAATAGAAAATATACTAGTTGTATAATTTATTTCTACTATTCTTCACTAAAACTTTAAACAAGTTTTACAATATATTCAATCAATTCCTCAATTGTATGGAAAAATATTCCATAATTCAATACTGGACGTTTTATTGCTAAAATTTTTACTCCACATTCCTGACACGCTTCAACTTTTTGAAGTTCTCCCCCAGTTTCACCGCTCTCTTTTGTTATAAGATAATCAATCTTAAAATCTTTTAACATCGCAATATTCATATTTTTAGAAAACGGCCCCTGCATTGCAATTATATTTTTAGGTAAATATCCAAGCTCTTCAGCACTTTGTATTGAAGTTGTTGTTGGCAGAATTCTAACAAACAAATTATTTTTCTCTCTTATTTCTTTTATTTCCGCCAAAGTGTTCGATCCCAATGTACTCAATACATTTTTATTTTCAACTTTATTTAAAAACATAATTATTTCCTGTAAATTTTGGAATTTAAATACATTTTCACTTCCATAATCAACCATTTTTCTTTCAAATCTTACATATTTTATCTCTTTTCCTTTTTCGGCTCTTTCATTCAAATAACTTACCATTGAAATAACAGTATTACTAATATTTTGTGCATATGGATGGCTAGCATCAATAATTAAGTCAATCTTCTTCTCTAAAATCATGCTTTCAATCTGCAGTACATTCAATCTTTCTGAAAGTACATGCACTTTTTCATTCTTAGCCACATCTTCAAGTAATTTTCCACCATACTCAGTAGCTGTACTCACTATAATCTCATCTTCCCGAACTTTCAAAACTTCATCTAAAATACTTCTGGAATCTTTCGTTCCACCAATTATCCAAATCATTTAATTTCCCTTTCCTAATCATTATAATTTTAGTATCTATCAAATATGTTTGATTATACTACTTTATTATTATACTAATAATTTTAACTTTTGCAAATATTATTTACAATTTATTCAATATATTTTTCTAATAAATTTACTAATCGAATAAAAAGTACAATATTTTTATCTTATTATTAAATAATATGTAATATAATTCAAAATTTATAAATCACTATTTAACATAGAAAATAATATTAAACACTATAACACAAATCAAACTACAAAATAAATAAAAAAAATAGATAAAATATTTAAAAAATAAACTTTACAATAAATAAAAAATCTGATATTCTATTCATTATTAAGGAAAAAATTTACAATATTAATCAACTTTTTCAATAAATAAACAACTCTTAAGTTACAAAATTTGAAAATTATGATTTTCTCAAAATTCAATGCTAAACTTCACTTGAAACAAAAATAATAATAAAAAATTTTAAATCTAAACTAGAAAATATGCAGTTGAAAATTTATAAAATAAACAAAAAATATCTTAGTTCTATTTTAAAATAAAAATATACCTGTATAACTAATTTATTAATTTGACATATTTTTTCATTTCAAGTAAGTTTAACATAATTACAAGAAAATCAAAATGTTTAACTAATATTATGTAATTGAAAATTCATGAAATATCTATTATTCTAAAATAAATTAGTATAAAATAAAAAATGACAGAAAGGAATACAAGGAGCTGTCTTATAAGATAAATAAAAATATTAAGTTATAAATTCTATATATTTTACTACATCTATAAAATCAATAAAATAATATCTATTGATTTTTAAAAATAAACTTTTTTGGATAACTATATAAATTAAGAAATAAAATCAATACTATTTTCAATAGATTTCTCTACTCATAAAGAAAATATTACCAAACAAATCAGTATACAACATTATGTTAGTAAAATTTATTTTCATCTTATAAGATACCCTTATAAAAATATGGATAACAAATTAAAACTATATATTGTAAGACATGGGCAAACAGAATGGAACGTATTAGAAAAATTTCAAGGGCAATTAAATTCACCACTTACACCAGAAGGAATAAAAAAAATCGAAAAAACCGCATCAGAGCTTAAAAATATAAAATTCGAAGCAGTTTACACTAGCGAACTAGGAAGAACAATTTCTACTGCTAAAATAATTTTACAAAATAACAATTTTGAAAAAATAAAAAATAAAAATGAAAAATTAGCACTTCATAAACTATCCGAATTAAATGAAATCAACTTTGGAGAATGGCAAGGAATGAATTTCAAAGAGATTTTTATAAAATACCCGGAAGAAGCTCATAATTACTTTTACGATGTAAAAAATTATACTGCTAAAAATATAAAAGGAGAAGAACTAAAAGATGGATTAGAACGTTTTTTAAAAGGTTTAAAAAAAATCAGGTCTAACCATGAATACGGAAATATTTTAATTGTAACACACGGAACAGTCTTAGAACTATTTTTTAATTATATTCAAAACAAAAAAGCTAATGATTTAGACGAACGCAAGCTAATAGGTAACGGAGAATATAAAATTTTTACTTTAGAAAATGAAAAATACAAAACCCTTTAATTATACTCGAACCTATTTAAAATTGAACTGATAGAAATTATATAATTTATGGTTTGAGTAAAATAGTCATAATTTTTGAGTTCTATTTTAAACTAGTTTTACTATAAATTCACTATAGTTTACTTTTTATAGAAGAGCTGTATAATGAAAAATAGGCAAAAAAAAATTCCATAGAAGGAAATCAGAAGAGAAGCGGT
>NZ_JBGORW010000010.1 GCF_041538065.1 Leptotrichia hongkongensis
ATGAAAGGTTTCTCCTTAATGTGGTTTGGTAGATTTACATTATATCAGAAACCTTTCTTTTTTGTATATGCTTGTCACATATGTATTATCTCACAACATTATAAAAAATAAAAATAGAATGAGATTTTTTATAACTATTCTTAATATTTTATATTCAAATAAATAATTATTTGCAATCCAGCAAAAAGAAAAATAAAACTGCCTCAATATTCTGAAGCAGTTCACTTTTTTATTTTCATAAATTATGATTTATCTGTCTATTTATTTTCGATAATCACTGTTTTTGGATCAACTTTATTTCCGTAAACAGGCTCAAGAGTTGCTTTATATGCTTTTTCAAAGAACCCTTCCTTAGTAAGAGCATCTATTTCAGTATTTAGCCAATCTAACAATTCCTTGTTCCCTTTTCTTACAGCTGGAGCAATGTAGTCCTGGTCCCCTAGCTGTTTAATATCCACAACAAATCCTGGATTTTCTGTTGCCCATGCAAATACTAGAGTATTATCGTGTGCAAGTGCAGCTCCCCTTTTATCTAATAATGCGTTAAATGTTTCTGTGTTTTGGTCATATTTTAGTAATTCTATATCTGGATGATTTTTAGTAAAGTAGATTTCTGCTGTTGTTCCTTTGTTAACTATCAATTTTTTACCTTTCAGCTCCTTCACATCTTTTATTGGAGCACCTTCTGGTGAAACAATCCCTAGTGATACCTTCATATAAGGCTTTGCAAAATCAACTTTTTGTTTTCTTTCGTCTGTTACTGTAAAGTTCGCTAGAATAATGTCAACTTTATTTGATAATAAATATTCCACTCTGTTTGCAGCTTCTAATGTGATAAATTCTATTTTATTTTCGTCACCTAATAAATCTTTTGCAAGTCTTTTTGCCAAATAAATATCATAACCTTGATTTTTCCCATTTTCATCAACAAATCCAAATGGCGGCTTATCTCCAAATACTCCTATTCTTATTTTTCCTACTTTTTTTATTGCCTCAATTGATCCTGGTTCAGCACTTCCCTTTCCACCTTTTCCACAGCTTATTGCAAATACTCCTAAAACTAAGATTGCAATAATTTTTACAAACCTTTCAAAATTCTTTTTCATAATTACCTCCAAGTTTATTTAATATTTTTGTTATTTCTTATCCTAATTTTTCCAATTCATCTTTTAAATATTTTGCTAGTTCCAACATAGCATATTTCCCAGCTATTTTTTCAGCATCGGCATTGTAGTTGGTATTTGTATTTATGTCATAAACAAAAACTTCGTTGTTTTCATTTATGATAAACTCTATTGCCGCCACATCTATGTGGTTTTCTTTCAAAAATTTTTCATATTTTTCAATTTGATTTTCTGGCAATCTTTCGATAATTCTAAATTTTGTTTTTTCTGCCGCTTCTTCTCCTACAGGACAGAATTTATCATTTATCTGGCACGAATCTGCTGGACATAGTTCAAATCCATCGCTTGAGTCAACTTTTACGGCATAAAGATATTTTCCACCTATAAATTCAGCTCTTATGATATGCCCATCCACAGGCTTCACATATTCCTGAATCAAGCTTATTCCATCGACAGAATCTTCAAAATCATTTCCATTTACATAATTGTCAAGCTCTTCATAACTTCTTATAAGCCTTACTCCAAGCCCTTTTCCAGCTCTGTTGTGCTTTATGATAAAAGGATATGTGCCAAGTTCCTTTGCGGCATTTAAGATTTGCCCTTTTCCCACAGCTCCCAATGTTTTTGGAGTATTTATCCCTGCCTTTTGGAGTAAAATATATTGTTTCAGCTTGCTCACTTCAAGATTTATTGCAGATGTCCCATTAATTACACGGACTGCTTCTGTTCCTTTGTTTTCCAGCCATGTTAAGACTTGCTCCGTTAATTCTGGCGCATATCTATGCCCTCTTGTATGTGAAGAAGCACTCATTCTGTTATAATACACGCCTTTTTCAGGATCTTTTCCTATATTTAATATTCCTTCTGACAAATCTAGTTCTTCATAAGGAACTGACAATTCATCCAGCCTTGCAGTAAGATGTCTTGTCCAATCCATATTTTCATGAATTATATATACTTTTGACATATTTTCATCCTTTCTATTTTTATTTTTAAAGTTTATTCAGCTACAGCTGCATTTTCTCGAAGTCCAGCATATACTTCCTCTGTTTCCACAACTTCGTATTCTGCAGTTTTTTCAATAATTGCAGGAACAAGCGTGTTTCCAACTACATTTACCGCTGTACGTCCAGCATTTGCCAAAAAGTCAACTGATACAATTAGGGCAATACCTTCTGCAGGTAAATTAAGCTGCGTCGCAGTTGCAAGCAGTACAACCAATGCTCCAGATGGAACTGCTGCAATTCCTTTTGTAATTATTGTCAAAAATAATATTAACGGTATTAATTGACCCCATGTAAGCGGAGTTGAGTACAAGTTTGTTATAAATGTTACTGATAAACTTATATAAATGCAGGCTCCAATAAGATTGAATGAATATCCAAGCGGTGTAGCAAAAGCTGAAACTGATTCAGATATTCCATTTTCTTCACTACGTTCAAGAAGTGTAGGTAAAACTACTGCAGAACCTCCTGTTGTAAAAGCTATTAGTACCAAATCCTTAATATTTGATAATAATTTTAAATAAGGAACTTTGAATATGTATGCAATAATCGGAAATACAACTAATAGAGCTGCCAAGTATCCAACATAAAGAAGCAGTACAAACTGTCCTAGCAAGTACAAATCTCCAAGTCCAGTTTTCGCCACATTGCTTGCAATCAGCCCAAACACTCCCACAGGTGCAAATGCAATGGCATAATCTACAATCTTATACATAGCCTTTATCCAAGATTCAAAGAATGTTATAACAGGTTTATTGTCATCTCCAACAGCAATTAAGGCAATTCCCAAAAATACCGCAAAAAATATAACCGGTAGAAGATTTCCATCTGCAAATGCTGTAAATACATTTTTAGGTACAATTGATGTTAAGAAATCGCTCAAATTAATGTTAGAAGCAACATCTTTAATAGCTTCTGTGGAAATGCTTCCAGCTTTTATATTTGCACCAATTCCTGTTACTTTCCCTAAAATAAGGCTAAGCGTGATTACTAACGTTGTAATTGAGAAAAAGTGTAAAAATGTCTTAAATGCAAGATTTCCAAACTTTTTAGTATTTTTCATTGTAACTATTGATAAAACAACCAGCGGGAATACAAGTGGCACAATAACCATCTGAACTAAACTTGTAAACAGCACTCCCAGTATTTTTAACTCTTTAGCAAATGACGGAAATAACTGTCCGATCAAAATCCCTAATAGCGCACCAATCAATATCTGTGCCAATAAATTCAATTTTCTAAATCCTAATAATTTTTTCATACTTTCATTCTCCCTTCAACAATTAGCATTCACTAAATTGTTTTACTAAATTTTTTATTTATATCAACAAAGCTGATTCCACCTTATCTTTCTTTTCAAAATTAAATATATTTAAGAATTTCTTAGCTCTTTCAGTTTTTGGATTTCTAAAAAATTCCAGCGGATAATTTGTTTCAACGATTTCTCCAGAATCCATAAATACTATCCTATCTGCAACTGCTTTAGCAAATTTCATTTCATGAGTAACGATTATCATTGTCATTCCTTCCTTTGCCAGTTCCAGCATTACATCCAGCACTTCCCTTACCATTTCAGGATCAAGTGCCGCTGTAACCTCATCAAACAGCATTATTTCTGGATTCATACATAGTGATCTTATAATTGCTATTCTTTGTTTTTGTCCTCCTGACAGTTCTCTTGGATATGAGTTCTTTTTATCCAGAAGTCCTACTCTTTCCAACAATTTTTCTGCTTGTTCTGTAACTTCCTTTTTATCCCTTTTCTGTACTTTAAGCGGTCCTAACAGAAGATTTTGCATAACTGTCATATGGTCAAATAATTCGTAACTTTGAAACACCATTCCTATTCTCTGGCGTATTAAATGCCATTTTGTCTTGTCTTTATTAATAACATTTCCTTGTAATTTTATTTCTCCAGACTGAATTTCTTCAAGTCCGTTTACACATCTTAAAAGTGTACTTTTCCCACATCCAGAAGGTCCTAATATTACTACAACCTCGCTTTTATTTACTGAAAGTGAAACTCCTTTTAGTGCGGGTATGCCTTTTTTGTATTCTTTTTTTATATCAGAAAGTTCCAATAAAACTTCCGAATCTGCCATTTTGCTTACCTCCGTTTCCTTTATTTTTTAAACAGCCCATTTTTTCTCCATTTTTTTTGATAATAATGTAATCGGATAACAAATTATGAAATATAGAAAAAATATGAACAGATACACCCAGAATGGTGCCATCGGATTTTTCCTGCTTGAAAACTCTATAATTTGCCGTCCTATTTTTAGAACTTCTGCAACTTCTATAAAAATCGCAAGTGAAGTTGTCTTAATCATTCTTGTTATAAGGTTTACCGCCGCAGGTGCAATTCTTCTTACTGCCTGCGGAAGCAGCACATATCTATAAACCTGAATTGTATCAAGCCCCAAAGCCTTTGCACTTTCTCCTTGAATTTTTGGAAGAGAAATAATAGCTCCTCTCACAATATCCATCATTTCAGCCGTTCCCCATATCACAAATACTATTATTGTCGTAGTTTCTGAATCAATATGCAAATCAAAGCCTTTTGCAACTCCAAAATAAATTATGAACAGCCACACAAGCAAGGGAATGATTCTCATACTTTCCAGATAAAACTTCAATATTCCATAAATAATTTTATTTTTTGAAGTCATAACTATTCCTAGAATTAATCCAAGCAATATTGAAAATACTATGGAAACAAGAGCAATTTGTCCTGTTACAACAAGTCCACCCATAAGCCTTTGCAAATTGACTCCTTTAAAAATAACATCAATTCCCGACAGTTGCATATCTTATTCTCCTTTCAATTACTGTTAAAATAAACGAAACTGGTAAAATAATAATCAAATATGCTGCAACAAGCATAAACAGACTTTCATTCGTTTTATAATAAAGCCCTATCAAATCCCGTGTCAGATACATCAGTTCCATTAAAGCCAAAATCCCTATTACTGAAGTTTCTTTCAAAAGAAATATTATATTTGCCGCTATCGCTGGAAATGAAACCGTAAATGCCTGTGGCAGTATCACGTTAGTTATAAGCTGTGATTCTGTAAGTCCAATACTTAACCCAGATTCCCTCTGCCCTTTCGTAACCGACTCCAATCCGCTCCGAAATGCCTCACACATGTAACTTCCACCAAGGAAAGATAATCCAATTACCGCACAAATATGCGAATTAAACGTAATTCCAATTTTTGGAAGCCCAAAATACAGAAAGAATAACTGTATTACAAGTGGCGTATTTCTCGAAAGTTCAATATAAATTCCCACAATCTGCCTAACAGCTGGAACTCTATAATAAAGCACCAATGCACAAACTATTCCAATCAATATTGAAAATACAATTCCAAAAATTCCTATAATCACAGTCAATTTCATTGCTTCTAAATATTTAGGAATATTTTCTATTATAAAATTAAAGTCCATTTTTGTATTTCCTTTCTAAGAATGTTATTATATATTCTATTTTTTTACCCCTTATATTTGTATGTAAAAACATTATACTATAAAAAATTTTATTTGTAAAGAATTATTTTTGTATATACACAAAAAATATTTTATACTATACTCAAACCTATTTTAAATTAAACTGCTAAAATTATATAAATTTATGGTTTGAGTAAAATAGTCATAGCTTTTGAGTTTGGTTTTAAATAAGTTTTACTATAATACTAAATTATAACTACAACAAAAAAAGAAGCAAAATCCTAAAATTCCACTTCTTAAGTATATTAAATATTTTTAAAAACAAAAATTACATCATATTTACAGGATCTACATCAATTGTAACCCTAACTTTCTTTTCCCTTTCCCGAAATTTACCTACACATTTTTTTATAATTTTTTTTATTTTCAAGATATTTTCTCTTTCAAATTTAAAAAATATCTGATATCGGTATCTTCCATTTATTTTGTAAATTGGAGATTTGAAAGCATCTGAGATAAAATCATTTTGAGTTAAATTCATAGTTGCATTTACATTTCTTATAATCTCTTCACGCAAAATTTTGGCTTTTTCCATTACCAAATTTTCTTCCGTTGCTGAAATTACCAAAATTACGATTCGTCCAAAAGGCGGATAATTTAACATTTTTCGCATAATCATCTCGTTTTTGTAATATCCCTCATAATCACTTTCAATTGTTTTTTTTATTACATCATTTTCGCCATTAAAAGTCTGAATAATCACTTCCCCATCCTTTTCTCCACGCCCTGCACGCCCTGAAGCCTGTGTCAGTAACTGAAAAGTCTTTTCTGAAGCCCGAAAGTCTGGAAAATTTAGGATTATATCAGCATTAATTACTCCGACTAATGTTACGTTTGAAAAATGCAGTCCCTTTGCGATAATCTGTGTTCCAAGCATTATGTCGTATTTGTGATTTTTAAAGTCGTTGTAGGCTTTTTCATAATTTTGCTTAGTTTTTATACTTTCCGAATCTACTCTTACAATTCTTGCAGATGGAAATGCCGTCGCTAATTCCTCTTCAATTTTTTCCGTCCCAGCCCCAATTTGTCTCATTTTATGTCCGCCACATTCATCACATGTGTTGTCAAAACGTTTTTCATATCCACAGTAATGGCACTTGAGGCGATTATCATATTTATAATAGTTTAAAGAAATACTGCAATTCGGACAAGTCGGAATATTTCCACATTCCTTGCATTTCAGCAAGTTTGAAAATGCTTTTCTATTCAAAATCAAGATAACCTGCTCATTTTTTTGCAATGTCTGAGAAATCCTATCTAGCAGTTCTTCTGAAAAATTTTCTGTCGTTTCATTCAAATCCACAATTTTAAATTTTGGAAGTTTAGCATTCTTATACCGTTTTGTCAGCTCAATTAATTCAATATCGCCCTGCTGTGCCTGATAATAAGTTTCAAAAGATGGAGTTGCCGAACCTAAAATCACTTTTATCTTTTCACTTTTTACAATTTCAGCTTCTTCCAAATTATCATTTTTCTCTAATTCACTATTTTTTTCAAGTTTTTCATATTTTTTTAAATTCTCATTTTGCAAAAATGCCCTTTTTATCGCCACATTTTTTACGTGATACCGTGGATTATTCTCCTGTTTATACGTATTTTCATGCTCCTCATCCACAATAATATATTTCAAGTTCTGAACAGGTGCAAAAACCGCCGACCTTGCTCCAATCACAATTTTTTTTTCGCCATTTCGTATGAAAGTCCACTCTTCCCGCTTTTCCTTGTCTGTAAGTTTACTATGAAGAATAGCCACTTCATTGTGAAATTCCTCCTCAAGCCTTTGTATCATCTGAACTGTAAGTGAAATTTCAGGTACCAAAAAAATACTGCCAAACCCTTGTTTCAAGGCTTCCTTTATCAAATTAATATAAATTTCCGTCTTCCCCGAGCCAGTTATCCCCTTTAACAGAAAAATCTGATTTTCACTATTTTTTATCGTATCCACAGCCTTTTGCTGCTCGTCATTCAAAATAATTTCCTTTTCTACAATTTCACTTTTTCCCTTTTCTCTTTTTGAAATTTTAGAATTTAAAATAACTTTCTTTTCAATGGAAATAACCTTTTCATTTACAGCTCTTTCCACAATTTCGCTAGAAAAATTCTTTTTCAAAGTTGCAACGGTAACTTCATGACGTTTTTTCATATATTCATTAAATTTTTTTATTTCCTCAATTTTTTCCACTTCCAAAGTTTCATTATTTTCAGAAAATTCCTTTTGGAAAATGGCTTTTTTGGAATAATTTAACTTCAATGCTCCTGGATAAACTGCCTTTATTACGCTATAATAATCACTTATATAATAATTTTTTATCCACCTTATAAGCTGCATAATATCGGATGGAATGGATAAAACTGGGGCAGCATCCTTAATTTTTTTCACTTTTGAAATATCAAACTGAATCTGATTTTCATTAACAATTGCTACAATAAGCCCCATTTTATCCTTATTTATAAAATTGACAATGCACCATTGTCCAATTTCATACTTTTCTTCCGATTTATACGTATATATTCCCTGATTATTTTCCACATAAATTTCATAATAATACATTTTTACCCCTTAACATTTCTTCCTCAATTAATTTTTATAAAAGATATCTTTATTCCAGCATTATCTGTATCTTCGTCTGTTTATCAAGTTTAGTCCCTTTTTCAGGAAATTGGGAAACAATCTTTCCACTTCCAGTAATCTCATATTGTGAAAATTTCCCTTGCGGATAAATTGACAAAAATTCCCTAAGACTAATTCCCGTCAAATCAGGCATAATATTTTTCTCAAAATCCTTCTTAATTTTTCCTAAATCTTTTTTCACTTCCTGCTCAACAAATCCAGTATTCTTAACAAGCGTCTTAACTTGACCATTTGGTTGAATTCTTTTATGGTTAATTAATTTTTGCAACACATTTCTTGCTGTCGGTAAAGCAACTTCTGAACCATAAATAAAGTTCCCTTTAGGCTCATTAATTGTTATTAATATAGCATATTTAGGTTTGTCTACTGGAAAAAATGCAAAAAACGAGCTGACATGTAAATTTTTATATCCTCCCTTTTCTGCTTTTTGGGCAGTCCCTGTTTTTCCACCAATACGATAACCAGCAATATATGCATCTTTACCAGTTCCTCTAGTTACACTCGCTTCCATATATCTTCGGCTTAATTTTGAAACTTCATCACTAAACACTTTTCTTATTACAACAGGTTTGTTCTGTTTGACAATATTTCCTTTACTATCTTCCACTTTATCCACCAAATAAGGTTTTAATAACTTCCCATCATTAATAACTGCATTTAATGCCATCATTATCTGAATCTGCGTCATCGAAATCCCTTGTCCATAACCCATTGTTGATCTTCCTACCTTGTTTAATTTTTTGGATTCAACAAGTTTTTTGGTTGATTCAAAATAAGTGTCTATACCTGTTTTTGTTCCTAATCCAAGATTTGAAAAATAATTAAGAACAGTATCATTGTTCAACATTAGCATTATTCTTACCATTATTACATTTGAAGATTTTGCAATCGCATCAGCTAGACTTAAATTACCACTCACACTATTATCATGTTCTCTAAGTGTTCTATCATCTACTCTTATCGAACCTCCTGTATAAAGCTGCGTATTTTCATCAATTTTTTTGGTTTCAAGACCCATTGCAACTGTTATAGGCTTAAATATAGACCCTGGTTCAAAAAAATCTGTAATAGTTCTATTTTTTATATTTGATTTATCCTCTGATTTAGGATACGAAGACATTGCAATCACTTTACCAGTTTCCACTTCTATCAAAATTCCCATTGCCGATTCTGCCTTATGGTCTACATAAGCCTGTTCCAGTTCGCTATTAAGGGTATCCTGCATAAAACTGTCAATAGTAAGGACAAGATTATTACCTTCTTCTTCTTTCCTGTCTTCTGATTTCTTCATTTTTCCAAATTTCATAATTTCCTGCAATGCCTTTGGAACTTTTCTAAGACCCGTCGTAATACCTGTTTTACCTGAAAGCTCTTTATCGTAATACTTTTCAATTCCATACATACCTCTGTTTTCTTTATTAACAAAACCTACTGTTTCCTGAAAAGCATTATTTTGAACATAGCTTCTTGTAAACATTGTTTCAAATGTTACACCTTTATATCTTCTTTTATATCCCTCTTTTTTTAGAGTTTTCACGTTTTTAATATCATTATCAATTTCAGCTTCAATAGCTATTTTTGTATTATAAGGAATTATATAATCGATTTTTAGATATTTTTTCTGTTCAGTTTTACGTTTTAAATACTCATTTTTATATTTTTCAGTTTCCAGATTAGGAATATATGTTTTCAACATTTCTAGCACTGTATTAATATTTTTTTCTTCAATCAAGCTGGGATCAAGATTAATAATAAACTGCTCATTGTCATAAGCTAGAACCTGTCCATCACTTGTAGATATTTTCCCTCTTTTAGCTTTAGTAAAGCTTTTTGATGAATACTGTTTTTCTCCTTCATCTCTTAATTTGTTTCCACCTTTTGTTTGAATACTGTAAACTTTCCCAAGTATTGCAATAAATCCTATAGTTGTAAACAAAACCAATAAACCAAATCTTCCTCTGAATGTATTTAAATATCTCAAAAATACCTTCAAAAATTTTTCAGTTTCCTGATCTTTTCTATTCTTTTCTATATTTGACTTTGCCCTGTCAATAATACTACTTTTTTTATTACCCTTTTTCATTTTTCTCCTAATTTAACCAATATTAACCTTCAAGTCTTGCTAAAATCATTTCATTAATCATTTGCGGATTAGCCTTACCTTTAGAAAGTCTCATTGACTGTCCCATAAGATATTTTAGCGCGTTACTCTTTCCAGCCTTATAATCTTCCACAGATTGAGGATTTTCAGCCAGCACCTGCTCTACAATCTTTTCAATTTCGCTGTTGTCTGTAATTTGAACAAGCCCTTTTTCCTTTACGATAATTTCAGGATCTTTATTTTCTGAAAGCAATATTTCAAATACATCTTTTGCAATTTTTGAACTAATCGTATTAGCTTTTATCAATTTAATTAATTTTCCAATATTTTCAGGCTCAACAGAAAATTCCTCAATAGAAATATTTTTTTCTTTTAGCACACGTAAAATTTCTGTCAATACCCAGTTTGCCGCAAGTCTTGAATCATCCGAAACTTTTACAACTTCCTCATAATATTCAGCCAGTTCCTGCTCTGACGAAAGAGTAGCTGCTTCCATTTCATTCAATTTATACTCATTAATAAATCTTTTTGCCTTTTCATCTGCAAATTCAGGCATTTCATCCTTTACATTTGAAAGTCTTGATTCAGTAATGATAATCGCTGGCAAGTCAGGCTCTGGAAAATATCTGTAGTCCATCGCTTCCTCTTTGCTTCTCATCGGCTTTGTTACCGCATTTTCCTCATCCCAAAGTCTTGTTTCCTGAACTACACGCCCGCCATTTTCAAGCACTTCAATTTGTCTGTTTGTTTCATATTCAATCGCCTTTACAACCGCCTTAAACGAGTTCAAGTTCTTAGTTTCCGTTCTAGTTCCAAGTTTTGTTTCGCCTTTTTTTCTAACAGAAACATTAGCATCGCATCTAAGTGATCCAAGTTCCATGCTTACATCACTAACTTTCGTATATTTCAGCCTATCCTTCAATGTATTCAAATAAGCATATGCTTCCTCAGCATTTTTTATCTCAGGCTTTGAAATAATCTCGATTAACGGTACAGAGGCCCTGTTATAATTTAACAAGGTTTCAGAAGCCGTATGAATACTTTTCGCTGTATCTTCCTCAATCTGTATTCTTTCAATTCCAACACTTGCTTCCTTCCCACTATTCGTCGTGATTTTCAAAACCCCATTTTCAGCATAAGGCTTAAAAAACTGTGTTATTTGATAATTTTTTGGCGAATCAGGATAAAAATAATTTTTTCTATCAAAATAACTCTCCCTGTTTATCTCACACCCAAGTGCAAGCGCCGCCTTTATCGCATAATCCAGCACTTTTTCATTCAATTTTGGTAAAGCACCAGGCTGCCCTGTACAAATAGGACATACCGCAGTATTTGGCTCTTTATTATCATAATCCGCATCACAAGAACACCATACTTTCGTATTCGTTTTCAATTGACAATGCACTTCTAGTCCGATGACTGTTTCATATTCCATACTCATTTTTTAATTTTTCCCTTTCTTTAATAAAATTTCCTGTTGTATTTATTAAATACTATTTTAACCTTTAAAAATATTCTCTCTATGATATTTTAAATACTTTTCCCTTTTATCATCTAAACTTAACTTTTCAATTAACATTCCATTATAAATTCCCAGTCTTTTTTGATTCATTGGAGATAACCAAGGCGATACTTTCAAAGTTTTATCACTTTCAAAAGTAATAAACCCTCTATCAAATAATTTATCATATGTCGGAGTGAACATAAAACCATTTTTAGGGTCTATCTTTTCTTTATCATTTGATTTTACCCAAGGTTTTATATGAGAAGCAATCAACAATCTTTCATCATTTACTAATGTAAAAGGACAAAATGGGCATTCTTCCAATAATTTTTCTCTGTATACTCCTTGTCCGACTCTCGCATTTATTAATTTTTCCTTTTGTTTCTCGCTTATAGATAATTCTCTTATTTGTTTTTCTTGTTTAGTTTCTTCTGAAGTTCTATAGCCAACTATATCAGGTCTATAATCAATAAAAATTTTAAAATAATAATATATTTTTTCTTTTTTATCTTTTAATTTTAAAACTGATAAATAAGAAATATTTGGTAGTGCGACTTCTCTCATAAAATCATAAAAAGTTGACTCTGAATTAATATAAACTCTTGGAGGTGCCACATTAACACGATTAATCAAAAAATTTAGAATTTCTTTATTACTAATACTCTCTAATTTTTCTTTTAATTTATTCAATCTTGATGGCATTTCATCTTTCTTTACATAATCCTGTTGCGGATTTAAGTATTCTTCTTCAGCATCTCTTATAAAATTTCTAAAATCTTTCTTTAAAAAAAAGCAATTTAAATTATGTATATTCCCAAAAAAATTATAGGTTTTTTCATTTTCATTACCAACATACAATTTTGCTTCTCCATGACCTTTTCCAATTTTATTTTTTACAAAAGAATCCGCAAGCGTTATATATTCTAATGTGTCAACTATTTCATATTTTTTACTTAATATATTTATAAAATTACTCATTACAACCCTCCATTTCAAAATCATATGAATTTATTATTTTTTTCATTATTGCCATTAAAACGTCAACTACAATTGAATTTCCAGCTTGCTGATACATTGACGTATCTGAAACTACAATTTTAAAACTGTCACAAAATCCCATTAATCTTAAACATTCTCTAGGCGTTAATTTTCTTAATCTTCCTTCTGTTGTAACGTAATTATCTACTCCTGCCCTATGCATTTTATGCATTGTTTTTAAAAGAGGTCTTGCTACTTCTAAATCTGTTTTAGGTTTAGAACAAAATCCCTTTGTTCCTGTTGACATTACATATTTCACAATTTTTTCTGATAAAAAGTATTTTTCTAAATCTTGCATTGTTTCTTCTTTTATCTTATTATCTTCTACAAACTTAAAATCTCCATGCCAGTTAAATTGTTGATTTTTTTTCTGACATAATTGAATATCTCCATCAATTTGTGTAAATCTTTTTATTAAATTTTTTTCCGATAAAACAAAATTGGCACCTTTTTCTCGTAAATAATATTTTCCAGAAACATTCTCAATTAAAAAATTTTGCATTGTTTTTTCTAACTTAACAGGATCTGGGAATGTAAATTTTTTTCTTAACTTTAAATCTTTTCTAAATCCTACTACAAAAACTCTCTCTCTATTTTGCGGTATTCCATAATCTTTTGAATTTAAAATTTTATAATCCCAGTCATAACCTAAATCTGAAAAAACTTGTTTCATTATTTCCCAAGTTCTTCCACTATCATTCCCTAAAACTGCTCTCACATTTTCATAAATAAAAACTTTTGGTTTTATTTCTTCAACAAGTCTTGCAAATTCATAAAACAAAGTTCCTCTCGTATCTTGTAATCCTCTTTGTTTCCCAACCAAGCTAAAACTTTGGCAAGGAGAACCACCAACAAATAAATCAATTTTACCTCTATACTGCTTTCCATCTAAAAAAGAAACATTCCAATGAAAATCCTCTTCTTTAATATTATAATTAGCAAAATAACTTTGTCTAACTTTATTTCTAGCAATTTCTTTTTTATAAAGATTATCAATATATTTTTTTTTCTCTTCATAAGAAAGATTCTTAATTTGATTTTGAATAAACAAAGTTCTCATTTTTTCATAAAACATTGATAGCTTGTCATTGTATTCTTTTAGTATTTTTTTTAATTTTTTCTCGTTTAAATTTTCTTCCATTAATAGTTCTATTTCATTTTTTAATGTTATATATTCTTCAGAAATTTCTTTATTTATATTTTCTTTTCCTAATAATTCAATTTCTTCTTTTAATTCTGCTACAGTATTAGTTTTAATTTTTTTAGATAAAATATCGACATCTCCATTATCACAAGCAAATACTATTTCATGTTCAATTTCCATTCGCTTTAATGCATGCTCAATTGCTCCAATCCCACTAAAAACCGTAGCAACTTTTAACTTTTTATTCAATTTTATATCTTCAATTTCTTCCATACTATTCCCAAAATCTAATTTGTACATTAATTCCCCCTAATTTCTCTTATAACTCTAGATATTCTATCTCTCCACGTTCCTTCTCAAATTTATTTGCCACATTAAACAATAAATCTTCCCTAAAATAATTTCCAATCAGCTGTATTCCCACAGGAAGTCCATTTACAAAGCCACCTGGCACTGATATTGCAGGCAATCCTGCCATATTTACCGAAACTGTGTAGATATCAGCTAGGTACATTTGAACAGGATCTGTATTTTTTTCACCTTTTTTAAATGCTGTTGTCGGAGAAACTGGTGTCAAAATCAAGTCGACTTCTGAAAGAACTCGTGAAAAATCATCTCTTATTAATCTTCTAACTTGAGAGGCCTTTTTATAATAAGCATCATAAAATCCTGAACTTAACACATAATTTCCAATCATAATTCTACGCTTCACTTCATCTCCAAAACCTTCTGTTCGTGATTTTACATACATTTCCTCAATATTCTCATCACTTTTTCTAACTCCATATCTCACTCCGTCATATCTTGACAAGTTTGAAGCTGCCTCAGCCGATGAAATTATATAATAAGTGGAAATTGCGTATTTTGTGTAAGGCAACGATACTTCCTTCACTTCTGCTCCAAGTTTTTTCAATGTTTCCACAGTTTTATCCACAACTTCCTTTATTGATTTATCCAGTTCATCTGAAAAATATTCTTTTGGAAGCCCAATTTTCAATCCTTTTATATCATTTTCAAGCAAAGATAAATAATCTGGCACTTCCACATCCGCAGTTGTCGGATCATTTTCATCATATCCTGAAATTATCTGCATAACTCTTGCCAAATCTTGTGAACTTTTTGCCAAAGCCCCAATCTGATCCAGCGAAGAACCAAATGCCATAAGACCGTATCTCGAAACTCTTCCATAAGTTGGCTTTATTCCCACAGTTCCAGTCAAGCTCGCAGGCTGTCTAATACTTCCACCAGTATCCGTTCCCAAAGCAACAGGTATTTCACTAGCCGCAACCGCAGCAGCCGATCCTCCACTGCTTCCTCCTGGCACTCTTTCCAAATCCCAAGGGTTAGAAGCTGGCTTTATTGACGAATTTTCATTTGAAGATCCCATCGCAAACTCATCCATATTAGCCTTCCCAACAAGTACTGCTCCAGCTTCCTTTAACTTTTTCACAACAGTCGCATCATAAACTCCCACATAATTTTTCAAAATTTGCGAAGCCGCCGTTGTCAAATCCCCTTTTGAAACAATATTATCCTTCAACGCCACAGGCACTCCAAAAAGTCCTGTATTTTCATAATTTTTTCTTCCTTCTTCGTTATTTTCTTCATCAATTTTTCGAGCCTGTTCCAATGCTTTCTCCTCAAAAATATTAGAAAAAGCCCCAACCTTATCTTCAACTGCTTTTATTCTATCTAAAAAATTTCTTGTAACTTCTTCTGAAGTAATCTCTTTATTCTTTATCATTTCAGCCAGTTCGCTAGCCGTTTTTTTGTATAAATTCATTTTTCCACCTTTCCAATTTTTCTAATTATCCGCATTTTCTCCAACAACTTTTGGTACAATTATAAATTCCTCATCCTTATTAGGCGAATTTTCTAAAATTTCCTTCTTAATTCCAGCATCCCTAACTTTATCTTCTCTCAATTTATCTTTTAAGTCCAACACATTAAAAAGTGGTTCTACATCAGTTGTATCAACCCCATTCAACTCTTCCATATGCTCAAATATTTTATTCAAATCCACCCTAAATTTCTCAATTTCACTTTCTGAAAATTCCAATTTAGAAAGTGCTGCTATTTTTAAAACATCTTCTTTACTTAACATTTAATTTTTTCCTCCTTACACTTTTTATTCATTCTCAATTATTTTTTTCAAAGTCGGTTCCAATCGTGAAATTATACCTGTCACTAAAGCATTTCCCATCATAAAATATCTATTTCTTTTTGGCATTGTATCTGTCCAGTTTGGCGGAAACATTTGTATTATTTCACATTCTATTTCAGTTAAAGTACGATATTTTTTTTGCTTATTATCATAAATAATATGCGAAGATCTATTTGTTGTTCCTTCACTTGTAAGCAGTGTCCTAGCCGGTTCTTCCATATTTTCTGGAAAAGCCATATTTCCTTCACTATAAATATACGAATGTCCTTCCTTTGTTTTCCTTTCTATTCTTTTTCCGCCCTTTAAATATTTCCATTTTTCCAATTTTTCATCTATTATTAAATATTCCTTCAAATCAAAATCATTGTAACTTTTTGCCTTTTCTATAACTTCCTTTAAAGAAAAAATATCTTCTTTAATTGAATCTACATTATAATGAAAAACGGTTCCTTCTATCATTATTCCGCTTTCAAAAAATTTTCCTTCTGAATATTCATCACTTATTTTTAAAATATTTTCATATTTATTCAGATTTATTTCTTTTTCAGAATCTATTTTTACTGGAAATACTTTATTAAAAATATTTTCCTTATTTTTTCTAAATTCCTTAGCATACTTCAAATTTTTCTTAAAAGCAAATATGAACACTCTTTTTCTTTTTTGTGGCATTGAATAATCTCCTGCATTTATAACTCTCCATTGCACATAATATCCTAATTCATCAAATGTCTTTAGCATTATTGCAAAGTCTCTTCCTCTTCTGCTTGCTGGCGATTTTAAAAGTCTATCCACATTTTCTAGAAGTACAAAAGGAGATTTTTTTTCAATTAAAACATCTTTTATATCCCAGAATAAAACTCCCTTTTTACCCTCAATACCCTTTTCCCCGCTAAGACTTCTCGCTACAGAGTAATCTTGACAGGGAAATCCTCCAACCAATAAATTATGTTCAGGTATTGATTTTTTATTAACTTTATTTATATCTTCATTCGAATTATTTTCTATTCCAAATCTTTTCAAATAGCAATTATACGCATGTTGTACTTTTGTTGAAGGTTCAAACTGATTTCCCCAGACAAAATCCCATATTTTATTTTCTTTTGCTAATCCTGTTTTTTTGTCAAAATCCTTTATTTTATTCAAACCAACTCTGAAACCTCCAACACCTGCAAATAATTCTGCAACTGTTAACTCCATTATTTTTCCTCCACTTTTTTTATTGTATTTTCAATAATTTTAATAATGTAGCCATTATTTAGCCAAAAACTCTGTTTTGTCATTTTATCTCCATTTGGCAATTCATCAGTATCTTTGCAATTTCCATTTCCATATTCTATGCCATTAATAACATATTTTGACTTTCTTGCATGTGGTCTCAAATGAAAAATTTTAGTTTCACTTTTTTTGGGCAAGTCGTTCCTTACTATTATTTTCCCATCTTTTTGTTTTTCTATTTTAAAATTTACACCTTTTTTAAATTTATTCCTGTATAAATTCCACTCCATCATTCCAACAGTTTCCAGTTCATCTATTGGCATATTCCAAAACTTAGCTCCTGTAAGTTGATATTCATCTGCCTCATTTTTTTTAAATACAACAAATAAAAATTTCTTTTCTGAAAAAAAATTATAAATTTCTGAATTTTCAAAATTCTCATTTACAAATTTTTTTATTTTTATTGCTGGAAATGACATGCTTTCTTTCGTGCGATTATTCTTTTCAACTCTTATTGTTTTAATCTCTATATTTGCCTTTTCAAATTCCTCAGCATTTTCACTTTTTACTCCTAACATTCTGTAAATCAAGATACTATTTACATGTTTCGGTTTATTTTCTATATTATATTTTTTACATAATTCTTCTATTGTTAAGCCTGTATTTTCATATATCTTTTTCAAAACTACATCTTCAAAATGTTCAGCTTCGTCTTCTTTAACAATAGAGTCATAAGTTGATATATTTCCAACAATATAAGTGTTTAAAACATAAGACATATATGACTGTTTCAAAGAGAAAGCTCTTCTTTTTGCAAGAATCTTTCCATAATATTGCTTTCGCAAACTTTTTTTTGCTGTACTTCCTTTAGTGCAGGCACCCAAATAATTAGTATCTCCTTCAGACAATTTATGAGCATTTCCAGAAATTATTTTATCAACTATTATTTGATAGTCTTTTTTTATTATTTCTAAATCTTTTTTACAGCTTTCTCCCAAAATTGAAAATAATTTAACAAAATCAATGCTGTAATCTAATTTATCTTTATTTTTATCATGAAAATACAGTATTAATAAAATTAATTGTAATTTTTCTAAGACATGAGATTTTTCAAAATCAGTTTCTATCGGATTATCATTAGGAATCATACCTATTACAAGTCTTTCTTTTGCCTTCAATTCTCCATTTTTATTTTTTATATATGGAGTCACTTTCAATTCTGTATTAGCCTTTAGAAAATCTGGATTGGGATTGCTGTTAGGTTTATAATAAAAATAATACTCCTCTATTAAGTTTCCCAGTTTACCTTTATTTTTATTCAACGTTTTTTCTAATTCCAATTCATTGTCTTTAAAATATTCTCTTAATATATCATAAAAGGTTTTCCCTATCAATCTTTTTGCATAATTTTCAATATCTTGCGGGTCTGTTTCATCATATGGCAACATATTTTCTCCTATCAAAATTCAAATCATTCTGCATTTTTCATATCAATTGTTCTTTCAGATATTAAATTTATAACTGCTTTATTTTTTTATATTCCAAAATCTCGTCAAAATCCCCAAACTCAAAAAATTCAATTCCATTTTCTTCACAAAACTTAACCGCCCTAGTCCCTTTTCTCACAAAAGCAAAATCAGCCACTTCCAATGCTTTGTAATCAGATGGACCATCGCCTACGAAATAAGTTGTGTAGCCCTGTTTTTTATAATTTTCTACAGCTTCTTTCTTGTCAACGCCGTAATAACCTTCCTTGTCCAAAAATGGATTTTCCACAGTAATTTGGTTTTTATCAGTTCCACTAAATTTTAAATCATTTGATATAACTTCGCTATCTGGCAAGTTTATACCATATTTTAAAAGTGTTCCTTGTACGTTTAGCCTTGCACCTGCACTAACGATTTTAAATTCTGCTCCACTTTTTACAAAATCTATAAAAGTTTCATCAATTGTCACATTTTCCTGCAAAGTTTGAATATACTGCTCTTTTGTGATATTTAGAGAGCCTAGTCCATATTTTATAAACTCCCTTATAGAATATTCTCCAGCTCTGTATCTTTTTCGCAGTTCCTGTTTAAATTCAGGCTGATGCATTTCAAGCAAAACATCTGTCGAATCTTTTTTACTGATTGTTATATCAAAATCTATTAAAAAGATTGATTTTTTATTATTTCCCAATTTTTTCCTCCTGCCAGAAAATTTATAAACTTTTTAGATATTTAATTTCATCTTCATTCAAAGCACGATATTCTCCCACTTGCAAATTACCAAGCGTAAGTTCCCCCACTTTAATACGTTTTAATGAGTTAACATTATATCCCAATGTTTCCAGCATTTTTCTTATCTGTCTGTTTCTTCCTTCAAAAATTGCAATTCTAAGTTCCTTTTTGTCAATTTTCTTAACTTTTGCTGGTGCAGTCCTTTTCCCGTCAATTACAACTCCATGCTGCAATGCCTCAATATCCTTGTCTTCAATTTCACGGCTAACTCTTGCAATGTAGCTTTTATACAATTTCTTTCGTGGATGCATTACGTGATTGTAAACTTCCCCATCGTTACTGATTATAATTAACCCTTCTGTCATAAAGTCTAATCTTCCATAAGTAAAAAGTCTGGCACGTGATTTTATAAAGTCTACTGCAAGTCTACGCCCAAACTTGTCTTCATTTGAGCAAATCACTCTTTTTGGCTTATTTAAAATGTAATATTCATATCTTGTATTAAGTTTTACTCTTTCTCCATCAATTTTGACCACATCTTCAGGCTTCACATCCATTCCGATAATCGCCTCATGCTTATTTACGGTAACTCTTCCTTCATTTATCAGCTCATCAGCCTTCCTACGTGAACAAAATCCCGTTTCAGCTATAAATTTATTTAATCTCATTTTATTTACCTCTTTATTTTCTACTCTTTTGTTTTTTCAATTTCTTCTTTTGCTTTTAGTTCCGAATCTTCTTCTGAATTTAATTTTTCTCCCTCTTTTGAGTCTTCATTTTCTGCCTTCTCATCTTCTTTGTAAAGCAACTCAATTTTTTGAAACTGCTCATTTCCTGGCAGTTCCTGTTTTCCATGGATATTCAGATAACTGTAAAAATCATCTGTTACTTCATATAAATTTGGTGTTCCAGCCGTTTTTTTCCGTCCAGAAATATAAATTAGTTTTCTTTCCAATAGGTTTGACATAGTCTTGTCTACACCGACACTTCTAATCTGTTCTATTTCTGCTTTAGTTATGGGCCCTTTATATGCGATGATTGCTAATGTTTCCATTGCTGAACGAGATAATTTCTTTAATTTCATTTCTGGATTAAAAAATCGTTTTACATCAGAGCCAAAAAGTGGATTTGATACAAGACATACGATTCCATTTTCAATTTTTACATTTATTCCTGTATCTTTCCGTTTTTCCTTTAAATTACGCAATATTTCCTCTATCTCAAAATATTCCATTCCATAAAACTGTGCTAACTCTTTTATAGTAATCATTTCTTTTGACAAAAAAATAATTGCCTCAATTTTTTCTTCAATATCATTAATTTTATTTTTTATAGTTTCTTCTATATCTTTATTTTCTACATTTTCTTCTATTTCAATTTTTTTATTTTCAAAATTTTCCATATTCTACCATTTTATCTTTTTATTTGTTTTTAAGTTAATAATTCAATATTGGATTAATAGGGGAATTCTCTTTTTTTGTTTCTCCAGAAAATTCCCCTAATTCTATATTATTAAATTAATATTCATGCATCGGTGAAATAATAACATTTTTATACTTTTTAAAATCTGTCAATACTTCTGCAATTCCTGTTACTACAGCATGAATTGAATCTTCTCCCACCGTTACCTTCAATGATAATTCCTCTTCGATTCTCTCTTTCAAGATTCTTATACCGGCTCCACCACCAGATAAGAAAATTCCTGTTTCATAAATATCTGCCGCTACTTCAGGTTCGATTTCCTCAATCGTAAGCCTTACTTCGTCAATAATAGCATCAATATGTTTTCTAATTGCCTCATCAATTTGAGATGCTTTTATTTTCATGCTTTTTGGCAATCCAACTCCTAATTCCCGTCCTCTAATTTCATATTCAAAATTAGGATCTTCTTGACTTATTGTATTCATTTTTAGTTCTTCTGCTGTTCTTTCTCCAATCAACAAATTAAATTCATCTTTTACAAATTCCATAATATCTTCATTTAAATGGTCTCCAGCAATTTTAACTGATTTTGATAACGCTGCTCCACCTGATACAATAAATGCAATTTCTGTAGTTCCTCCACCTATATCAACAATCAAATGCCCTTTTGGCTCAAACAAGTCAATTCCTACACCAATCGCAGCCGCTATTGGTTCTTCAATTAAGTAAACCTCTTTGGCTCCTGCATCTTTTACAACTTCTATTACAGCTCTTCTTTCAACTTGTGTAACTCCGCTCGGAACACAGATTATAACTCTCGAACTTTGAAATTTATCTTTTTTGATTCTATGTAAAAATTCTTCAAGCATTCTTTCAGTAATTTCGTAATTTGAAATTACTCCATTTTTTAATGGACGAATAATTTCAGTATGTTTAGCTGTTCTTCCAATGATTTCTTTTGCTTTTTCCCCAATATGTTCCAATTCTTCCGTTTTTTTATTAACTGCTACATAAGTAGGCTCATCTACTTGAATTCCTTCTCCTTTTACATATACAACTGTATTTGCTGTTCCCAAATCAATAGCTATATCACGTGTACCTCTTGGCGTTATATTTGTCTTAAATAAGTCAAAAAATTTCATTTATTCTATCTCCTTTATTTTTTGTTTTTTATTGTATAATAATTTAATTTCAATATTTCATAGTACAACCTTTTTAAAATTTACAGTCACTTCACTTAAATTTGAGCATATATTGTAAAAATTATTATATTTTATTCTTATAAGGTATTTTACCATTTTTTTTGAATATACTCAAGCAACTTTAAGAATGATTTGCTATAAATATTATTTAATATTGCAAAATTTATTTTTTTAATTTATTTCATCAAGATTATCAGTTATTATTTGATCATCATAGCTTATAACCCCATGCTCTTTTAACTGCTCATAAATTCTTGAAGCTCTATTAAACCCTACTTTTAATTTACGCTGCAATAATGAAATAGAAACTTTATTTTCTTGTTTTATAATATTTACTGCATTTTCAAAAAATGGATCAATGTCAATTGTTTCTTCTTGAATTTCCTCTAAGATTTCATTTCTGTATTTTACTTTTTTAGAAGATTTTAGCGTATCTGTTAAATTTTTAACTTCTTCATCCGAAATATATGCTCCCTGAATTCTTTCCAGCTTCGAAGAACCATTTGCAAGCAGCAGCATATCTCCCTGACCTAATAACTTTTCTGCTCCAGCTGTATCAAGTATTGTTCTTGAATCAATCTGTGATCTTAATGCGAAAGAAATTCTGCTTGGCAAGTTTGCCTTTATCATTCCAGTTATAACATCTGTTGATGGACGCTGTGTTGCCACAACTAAGTGGATTCCAACTGCTCTTGCCTTTTGTGCAATTCTTGCGATTGACTCCTCAACACTTCCAGAGGCTACCATCATAAGATCTGCCAGCTCATCAATTATTATAACAATATAAGGCATTTTTTCCACAAAACTTAATCCATTGTAAGTTTTTATATTTCTTACGCCATTTTCCATAAGCTGCTTGTATCTATTTTCCATCTCATTAACTGCCCATCTCAATGCTATTGCAGCTTGTTGCGGATCTATAATTACTGGAACAAGCAAATGTGGAATATCATTATACGGCATAAGCTCTACCATTTTAGGATCAACCATTATAAATTTCACTTCTTTTTCAGATTTTTTAGAAATCAATGTTGAAATTAATGTATTTACAGCAACAGATTTCCCTGAACCTGTCTGTCCCGCAATCAGTAAATGAGGCATTTTAGCGATATCTATAAATTTATCTCTTCCAACAATATCTTTTCCTAAAATTACCCTTAATTCACCTTTATCGAGTTCTTTATTTTTTATAATGTTTGAAAAATGAACTGGCTCCTTAATTTTATTAGGAGTCTCAATTCCAATGGTATTTTTTCCTGGAATTGGCGCTTCTATACGAATACTTTCAGCTGCCAAATTCATTGCAATATCATCCGAAAGACCAGTAACCTTGCTCACTTTTATACCTTTTGGAATGACTATTTCATATCTTGTAATAGTTGGACCATATTCATAATTTACAACTTTGGCTTCAACTCCAAACTCTTTTAGTACATTTTCAAGGTGTCTTACATTTTCTCTTATGCTTTTTTCAATTTCCTGTTTTCTTTTAAGATCCATTGGTTTTGACTTAAAGATTTCTTCAATAGATTTTTTTACCACATCATCATAGCCTTGATTATTATCAAACATTGCATTAACTTTTTTTAATTCATCTTCCAGTTCCTTTTCCTTCACTTCTTTATTTTCAAATGCTTCAAGTTTTGGAAATTGCTGAAAGTTCGGATCTATGTTTTCAGAATTGTATCTTTTAGATATTTCCTCTCTTCTTAAAGGTGTTACTATCTCTAATTTAGGTCCTCTTTTATCAACTTCTTTCTCAACCTGACTATCGTTTTCTTTTTTATTTTCATTTTCAACTGATACTTCTTCTTTTGAGTCGGATAGATTATCTGAAGTTTCCTTTTCAGAGTCTAATTTTTCTTCTTCTTGTTCTTTAATTTCAGGCTTTTCTGAAACTTCTTCTTGCTTTGTACCTTCTGTTGTTTCTGTAGTTTTTTTCAACTCATTTTCTTTTATTTTGTCTGTTGACTCATTTTCATTATTTTTCAAATTTTCAGAACTTTTATTTTTTTCTTTCTCTTCAAAAATTTCAATCCATTCTTTTTCTTTTTCGGCTAATTCTTCTTTTGAATAAACTTCGGTTTTCTGTAAAAAGTTATCCTTAGGCTTTTTCGCAATTTCAAAACTTAATTTTTCTCTTCTAGATTCTACAATTTTGGCTTTTAACATTTCCCTTTGGTAACGCTTATAGTCTGTTTTTTTCAAGTTTTCTGCATATTTTTTTGCAGCTAATTTTCTTTTTTTCTCTTTATAGTCATCACTTTTATAATATTTTATTATCTCTTTAAAAACTTCATATCCAAGTTCAATCAAGTCCTTAATTAACCATATTACAAAAATTATTACTAAAATTATCAAAACTATAAACATCCCTTGAGAATGTAACACTTTATAAAACGGCATTGAAAGCAATGCTCCAAGAATTCCACCACTTTCACGGCTAAATCCTATCTCTAAAAGTTGTCTTCCCGCTTCAGTAAAATTATCTGCCAAAGGTTTCCCCTTAACAACTGAACCCCTTACCAAAACCATTCCCCAGCTTAGAAATAATCCAATAAGAGCTGCAATTTTCCCCTGTGTTATATCAATACCAATTTTTTCATAAAAAAACAAAATTATTCCATACAAAATAGCCATTACCGCTATAAACCATGTCATTTTTCCAAAAAATAATGTAATACCGCTCAATATAAGAGAAAAAATATTCTCTCCAGCATTATCACTAAGCATACTTGATTTATTCCCTAATAGCAATACTAATATAAGCCCCGCAGCAAACCAAATTGCACCTTCGATTTTTCTTTTATTCATCTTACATCCTTTCTAAAAAATTTCTATCTACTAAATTGTTAATTTTAAATTCTGCCAGATTTAACCAAAATTAAATTGGATGTGTAAAACAATCCCTACTTTGAAATGGATTTATAATAATATCATACATTATACTATATTTTTTCAATTTTGTCATTTTTTTATTATGTAATTCTTCTAATTTTCTTTATTTTTATAACGAAATTTGGTTTGATTTTAGTTATTAAAGACTGTAAAGTAAAAAAATAATAAGTTATTTGCCAAACTATATCTTTTTTTATAACTAAAAGACATAGTTTAGCCATAGATGCAATATTTTCAGTAATAAACAATCTTACAAAATAAATAAAAAAACCCTCATCTACTTTTAATATACGTGTGTTATACTTATACAAAAGATAGGAATTTTTAAAAAATAATAAATTAGAATTATGGAGGTAAATATGAAAAAGATAGCAATTGCGCTTTTTTCACTTATGAGCATTCTTTCGTTTGGGGCGAATGAGAATATTGTGAGAAAAATTAGTGTTACTGGAAACGCAGAAAGAGAAGTTATGCCAGATTTAGCAAAGATTAATTTTAAGGTTGAGGTTAAAGGAAATAACTTAAATCAGGCAACGAGTGATGTAAATAAGAAAGTTGAGAAATTTAAAAATGAATTGAGAGCTAGAAAAATATCACTTGAAAATCTCGAAACAAAGGCATTTTACAATAGAAAGGGTACAGAATACGATGATGAAGATATTTTGGATGTAAAAACTGTTCCAAATAAAACTGTCAAAAATACTGATAAAAAGCCTACTTCTTATGACGTAAATATGTCAATGCTGGTAAAAAATACTGATTTTAACAAGATTTCAGCATTGATTGACTTGGAAGATGGAAACAATTTACAAAGTATTCAGAAAAATTTTGACGAAAATACATTTGCATTTAATATAAATGAAAATGGAATGACAGTTGACCAGGCTTTAAATAAAGTATTTAATAAACTTAATACTTCAAGAAGAAAACTGATTTCAGCTGGAATCCCTGAAAGTGATATTATTTTGAGCGATTATCAAATAAAAGAAAATTATACAGAAAATAAAGGTACAAAAAAAGATGTTTACTATGTTATAGATGAATTCATACTTACAACAAAGAATATAAAGGAACTTAATACAATAATTTCTATTGCTGATGATAATGGAATAAATATAAATGGCTCAATTAATTTTGACTTGTCAGATAAAGACAGAATTGAGTCAGAAATGTATAAAGATGCCTATAATCAGACAAAACAGAAGGCAGAAAGCATTTTGCGTTCTAGTAAGATGAAATTAGGAACACCAATTATTGTAAGTGAAGATGTCGAATTTCAGCAAAAAATGATTGACAGAATTGATCAGGCCTGGGAAGTAAAGTATGAAGCGGCAGCAGCACCGATGGCAGAATATTCAAATGCTAAATTCTCAGCTTATTCAGGGACAACATCTTTACGAAAGGATAGCAGAAGCTCAAGAGTTGACTATACTCCAAAACCATTAAAACTTGTGCAAAATATATCAGTTATGTATGAAATGAAATAACAAAAATAGTATAACTTTATATTTATACTAAATCCGGTTTAAAAATGGGAATAAATTTTTATACTAGACTATATTTTAAAGAATGAAAATTAAATTTTAGAAAGGAATTTTAAAATGAAAAAAATAATAACATTACTTATGATAATTTTTTCGGTATTATCATTTGCAGATGGCGAAGTTACTGGAAAAAGAATACAGGTTAGAGGAGTTTCACAAAAGGAAATTTCACCAAATTCAGCAAAAATTAGACTTACAATTCAAACTGAAAACGAAAATTTGGATAAGGCAAGTGCCGAAAATTCACAAATTCTTGAAAGATACAAGAGACTGCTTGCCCAGACTGGTACAAAATATAATAAGATTAATTCGACAGGATACTCCACTTATGAATCATATAACTGGGACACTGTAGTTGAAAACAAAGGAAAGAAGGAATATCAGACAAAACTTTCAATAGAAGTTGACAGACTCTCTCTTGATACATTGAAAAACTTTATGAATGTCCTTGCCACAGAAAAAATTTATTCTTTAAACAGAAGCAAAAATGGTACCTATATTTTCACTGTTACATCGCAAAATGCGACAAACAAAGAGGCATACCAAAATGCAATGTCCAAATTTAATGAAATCCAGCAAAAACTAAATAAAGCTGGAATTCCAGCAGGAATAATAAAAATTGCAGGTTACGACAATAAGGAAATTAATCTTGAAAAACGAACAAATAATAGAAAAAATATTCAGATAGTTTCACATGAAATTGAAGTTGAAACAAGAGATTTGAAAAATTTAGGAAATATCATAAATGTAGCAAATACATTGGGAATTGGTACAACAGGGCAAATTGAATACGACATTGACAACAAGCAGCAATTAGAAAATGAACTTTATGAAAATGCCTACAAGGAAGCCTTGAAAAAAGCACAAGTTATTCTTGGGAAAACAGACTTGAACTTAAAAAATCCCGTTACAATAACAGATAAGTCATATGGAGTTATTCAGCCGTATACAGATTACAACTACAGTTACTACAGCCATGCAAATTATGAAACTAACCTAGTCCAGCTGAAAAAAAGCGACAAGGAACTTTTGGATGAATCAGCAAGAAGAAATATCGTAATTTCTCCAAAAAAATTAAATATTTCAAAAACTGTCTATATCGAATTTGAAATGGACTAAAAATCTAATTTTTTTAAAGACTACTGTATTTATTAGCAATATAGTAGTTTTTATTTTCTTAAAAATCAACAAAAAATTAAAAGGAAATAATTTTAAAATTAATAAACTATTGTAATTCAAATAAAGTTATAGTTTTTTTCAAAAGCAGTATTGACTTTTCAAAAAAATAAGGTATAATTAATCTTATTGTTAAAAAAAATGTAAAGGAGATGAAAATGGCAAAAAGTTATGAAGAAATAGCTAAAGAAGTAATAGAAGCTATTGGAGGAAAAGAAAATATAAGTTCATTTGCACACTGTGCAACAAGACTTAGAATTATGGTAGTTGACAAGGATAAAATCGACAAGGACAAGGTAGATAATATTGAAAAAGTAAAAGGAACAATGTTTAATTCAGGACAATTTCAGGTAATATTTGGAACAGGGACTGTAAATAAAGTTTATGAAGCTGTTCAAGGACTTGGAGGAGTGAGTGAATCTTCAGTATCTGATATGAAAAAAGAAGCAGCTAAACAAGGTAATGTTATTCAAAGAATTTCAAGAACATTTGGAGATATTTTTGTTCCAATTATACCAGTATTAGTTGCAACTGGTTTATTTATGGGGCTTCGTGGATTATTAACAAATGAAAATTTATTAAAATTGATGGGAACAACACCGGAAAGTATAAATCCTAATTTCTTAATGTATACACAAGTATTAACAGATACAGCATTTATTATTTTACCAGCGTTAGTTGCATGGTCTGCATTTAAAGTATTTGGTGGATCACCTGTATTGGGAATTGTATTAGGTTCTATGTTAATTAGCGGTTCTTTACCGAATGCTTATCAAGTAGCATCAGGAGATGCACATCCAATAATGTTCTTTAAGTTTATTCCAGTAGTTGGATATCAAGGAACAGTTTTACCAGCATTATTCGTAGGTATGATAGGAGCAAAATTAGAACAAAGATTAAGAAAAGTTATCCCAGATGCATTAGACTTATTATTAACTCCATTTATTGTATTTTTGGTAATGAGTACATTAGGATTATTTGTTATTGGTCCAGTATTCCACAGTCTAGAAAATTATATTTTAATTGGTACAGAATGGATTTTAAAATTACCGCTTGGAATAGCAGGAATAATAATTGGAGGTCTTCAACAACTAATAGTTGTAACAGGAGTACACCATATATTTAACTTCTTGGAAATTCAATTGCTTGCAAAAGACGGATTCAATCCATTTAATCCATTATTATCAGCAGCTGTAGCAGGGCAATTTGGGGCAGTTCTAGCAGTTGGTATTAAGACAAAAGATGCAAAATTAAAAGCATTAGCATTACCATCAGCATTGTCAGCAGCATTAGGAATTACAGAACCAGCAATTTACGGGGTAAACTTAATTAAAGGCAAAGGAAAACCTTTCTTAATGGGGCTTATAGGTGGAGCAACAGGTGGATTTTTAGCTTCAATTTTTGGACTTAAGGCTTCTGGAATGGCAGTTACAGTGGTACCAGGAATGTTGTTATTCTTAAATGGACAAATGCCTTTATACTTAATTTCAATAATAGCAGCTTCAGGAGTAAGTTTTGCATTAACATATACAATGGTAAAACTTGAAAAATAATAAAATTTTAGCGGGAGTTTTTAGCTCCTGCTTTTTTTTGAAAAAATACCAAAAATAAGGAGAATGGTTGTTTATGAAAAAAGTTTAGCAATGATTTTGTTTATTACGCTAATTGCTAGAAAAGGTAGGAATGAAAAGGCTAATATAAATGGAAAAACATTTGGAAATATATTTGAACGGATGAATTTTCAGAAAAAAACTAGTGGAGATAAAGTTTTTTAATATTTGTTTTGTATAGTAAAAAGTAAATTTTTGAAACTTTTCGATATTAAAAATAACAAATATTCGAAATAAATGAAAAATATATGAAAAAAGGTATATTAATTATGTAAAATATGTGGTAAAATTATAAAGTATACAAAATTGGAATAAGGAGGTATTTTGATGAATTATCAAAATTTAGTGAACGGAGAATGGAAAGACTCTAAAAATACAATAACTATTTATTCGCCAATAAATGGGGAAGAACTTGGAACTGTACCAGCTATGTCAAGAGAAGAAGTTGATTATGCTATGGAATCTGCCAGAAAGGCCTTACCTGCTTGGAGAGCATTATCAGCTGTAGAAAGAGCGGCTTATTTGAATAAGGCTGCAGATATTCTTGAAAGAGATAAAGATAAAATTGGGGAAAACTTAGCAAAAGAAGTTGCAAAAGGAATTAAGGCTGCTATTTCAGAAGTAGTAAGAACAGCGGATTTGATTAGATATGCTGCAGAAGAAGGACTTAGAATCACAGGTGAATTTGTAAATGGTGGTGGATTTGAAGCTGGAAGCAAGAGAAAATATGGAGCAGTAAAAAGAGAGCCAGTTGGGATTGTACTTGCGATTGCACCATTTAACTATCCAGTAAACTTATCAGCATCTAAAATTGCACCTGCATTAATTGGAGGAAATGTAGTAATTTTTAAACCGCCTACACAAGGTTCAATTAGCGGATTGCTATTAATTAAAGCATTTGCAGAAGCTGGAATTCCAGCAGGAGTATTAAACTCTGTAACTGGAAAAGGTTCTGAAATTGGAGATTATTTAATTGAACATAAAGAAGTTAATTTTATAAACTTTACAGGAAGTACACCGATTGGGGAAAAAATTGGAAAACTTGCAGGAATGAGACCAATTATGCTTGAATTAGGTGGAAAAGACGCTGGAATCGTATTGGAAGATGCTAATTTAGAAAAAGCTGCAAAAGATATCGTATCAGGAGCATTCAGCTATTCTGGACAAAGATGTACTGCTATCAAAAGAGTGCTTGTAATGGACTCTGTTGCTGATAAATTGGCTAGCTTGATAAAAGCAGAAGTTGAAAAACTAACTGTAGGAGATCCTTTTGACAATGCTGATATTACAACAGTAATTGATACTCCATCAGCAGACTTTATCGAAGGATTGATAAAAGATGCACAAGAAAAAGGTGCAAAAGCATTGACAACAGTAAAAAGAGAAAAAAACTTAATATGGCCAGTAGTTTTTGACAATGTAACAACTGATATGAGAATTGCATGGGAAGAGCCATTTGGACCAGTATTGCCAATTATCAGAATAAAATCTATAGATGAAGCAGTAGAAATTGCAAACAAATCAGAATATGGACTTCAATCAGCAGTATTCACAAAAAATTTCCCATTGGCATTTGAAATCGCTGAAAAACTGGAAGTAGGAACAGTTCACATAAATAACAAGACTCAAAGAGGGCCTGACAGCTTCCCATTCTTAGGAATCAAAGGTTCAGGAGCAGGAGTTCAAGGAATAAAATACAGCATAGAAAGCATGACAAGAGTTAAATCTATTGTATTTGATATATAGAAATTTGAGAGATGTTTTCTTTTAAGAGGACATCTTTTTTTAAAAAAATTTAGATAAAAAACTATTTTACAGGAGGTTTTCCTATGAAAAAGGTAAAAATGTTTTTAGTATTGGTTCTATCTGCATTAACAACTGTAAGTTGCTCTTATTTCAAAATTCCTAAAAAAACAGGGAAAAAAACAGGAAATATATGCACTTATACAGCAAAGGGAGAATTTATAGATTGTGAGCCTTTAAGATAGCAAGATTTTGTTAGTAAAATAAAAAATATATAGGAGGAAATGTTATGAAAAAAGCATTATTATTTTTATTTGCTGCATCTGTAGTATTTGCAGCAGGACCAAAGGTTCCTTATACTCATGAGGGATTTTATTCAACAGATAAAGTTCAGAAGGCTGTTCATTTTGTGTCTGTTGACGACATTAAAAAAAGTCTAGAGGGAAAAGGACCGATTAATGTAAGTTTTGATATTGATGATACATTGCTTCATTCAAGCGGATACTTTATCTATGGGCAACATTATTTCCAAATTCCAGGAGATAAAAGAGGAGCTGTAAGTTACCTTTACAACCAAAAATTCTGGGATTATGTAGCTGAAAATGGAGATGAACATTCAATTCCAAAACAATCTGCAAAAGACTTGATAAAAATGCACTTGGAAAGAGGAGATAACGTATTTTTCATCACAGGAAGAACAAAACATTCAAAAGACAAAAACTACACTTCTACAAAACTTTCTAAAACATTGCAAAGATACTTTGAACTACCAAAAGAAATTTACGTAGAATATACATCTGACACACCGACAGGTGGCTACAAATATGACAAATCATTCTACATCAAAAAACACAACGTTTCAATCCACTACGGTGACAGTGATGATGATATCCTAGCCGCAAGAGAATTAGGAATAAGAGGAATAAGAGTTCAAAGAGCTTACAACTCTACAAATCCACAAAAAATGAACGGTGGCTATGGAGAAGAAGTTCTAATAAACTCTGCATGGTAAAAATAAAAAAATTATAACATATATTTTCAGAAGTATTTTTTATACTTCTGATTTTTTTTTATAAAAATTAGTGGTTGAATTTTTTAGAGAAAAATGATACAGTAATACTGAATAAAAAACCTGTTCGGGTTGTAGTAAATATGCGAAGAAAAAGTTCTATTCTTATTGAATAGGGCTTTTTTTATAATATAATTTCGACTGTTAAGACTCGCAACCTTAACAACTACAATTACGAACAGGAGGTGGTCGTAATGGCAAATTGGGATTTGACTGTTTTGACACTTATAATCATTTTGATTTTTAACAGTCAAAAATAGCAGTTGAATTCTTGTCTTATTGTCCTACCTTTTTCCTACCAGTTGAACTTTGCTGGTAGGTTTTTTTATTGTAGTTTTTTTAAGTAGATTTTGAGAATCAAAAAAGAATTAAGCAAAATTTTGTTAAGAAAAAATATTTTTATCAAAATAATAGAGATAAGCATTTAAAAGATAAATTTAATATGATTGTTAAAAAAATAATAAAACTTTCCTCCAAAGGTTGAAATATTAAAAAATATGTTTTAAAATATAGTAAATAAAATTTTAAGGAGGCAAAAAAATGAAAAGTTTAAAAGAGGATTTTTCTTTAATGTCAAGTTTGTTGATACCAGTAGCGGTGGCTATTAATTTTACAGGTTTTGGGATTGCGAAATTTTTACAGTTGCCTATATTTCTTGATTCAATTGGATCGGTGTTTATTAGTCTTATTGCAGGGCCTTGGGTGGGAACAGTAACAGCAGTTATTACGAGTCTGATTACAGGAAGTTTTTCTCCAGAATATTTTGCATTTATACCTGTAGCAATATGTAATGCCTTAGTTGTTGGAATTCTTGCAAAAATGAGAACTAAGAGTTTAGTAATAAAAACAATTATAGTAAGTTTGGCACTGGCTTCAGCTTCAATAATTGTATCTATTCCTATAATTATTAAAGTTTATGGAGGATTTACAGGAAACGCTTCATCTACAGTGGTAGTATTATTTAAAAGCATAGGATTTAGTTTGGAACAAGCAGTTGCGATAGCCACTATGCTTACAGAAGCGGCTGATAAAATTGTAACAACAGTAATTTCTATATTAATTATAAAAAGCATGTCAGATAGATATTTAATAAAATTTAAATATGGAGAAAATTATATCTATAAAAAAAATGGAGAATAGGAAGTTATGATTAAAAATTTTTTTAGAAACTTGTATCCTCTTACGAAGTTCTATTTAGCCGTAGTATTGTTAATATCAGCATTTATATTACCAAACTATACTTATGGATATTTATTGATAGCAGTTTGTGGAATTGTTGCCTATTTTTATGAAAAGTTAGGAATATACTTGAAAAGAGTGTTTTTTAGCCTATTTTTTCTAACTTTGATTATATTTGCTGTACAGGGGCTGATGATTCCTTCTAATGATATTATGGCAAAACTTGGTTTTATTACAGTATATAAGACTGGGATAATAACTGCGGTAAGATTGACTTCCAAAATTGCAGCTCTAGTTTCTATTATAACAATGTTGACTCTAATATCAAAAGCTAAAGAGTTCACAGTGGCTCTTGAAAAAAAAGGACTTAATCCTAAAGCGGCATTTATTTTGCTTTTATCGCTTCAAATGATTCCTGAAATGAAAAAACAGTCAGATATAATTATGGATTCACAAAAGGCAAGGGGAGTAGAAATGGAAGGAAATGTATTCGTAAGATTTAAGGCACTTATTCCAATATTTATTCCAATGGTGTTGTCATCCATAATAAGTACCGAAGAGCGTGCGATTACACTTGAGTCGAGAGGATTTTCCATTGGAGAAAAGCGGACAATATTGCATGATATAGAAGAAACAAAAAATGATAAAATTATGAAAATTATGCTGGCTATTTTTATAGTGCTATGTATTTTGTGGAGGGTTTTATGGGTTATTTCAAAATAGAAAATGTAAACTACAAATATCCGCTTGAAGAAAAACAAGCCTTAAAAAATATTAATATTGAGATAAAAAAAGGCGAATTTTGGGCTGTAATTGGAAAAAACGGGAGCGGGAAAACGACATTTTGCAATATGTTGAGGCGGTTTGTGCCTGATTTTTATAAAGGGGAACTGACAGGGAAAATAACGCTGGAAGATAAAGAACTGAAAGATTATTCTCAAAAGGAACTTGTTCAGAAGATTGGATTTGTATTTCAGAATCCGTTTACGCAAATTAGCGGAGTAAAAGATACCGTTTTTGAGGAAATTGCTTATGGGCTTGAAAATTTAGGATTAGAGAAAGAAGAAATAATTTCTAGGGTTGAAGAAATATTGAAACTGCTTGAAATTGAAAAGCTGCGTGATAGAAATCCATATGACTTGTCTGGTGGACAAAAGCAAAGAGTGGCACTTGCCTCAATTATCGCAATGGATCCTGATATTCTAGTTATTGACGAGCCAACTTCACAGCTTGATCCAAAAGGAACAGAAGATATTTTCAAAATTATAAATTTAATGGCAAATGAAGGAAAAACAATAATTTTGGTTGAGCATAAACTTGAACTTATTGCAGAATATGCCCAAAATATCCTTGTTCTTGATGAAGGAGAAATAATTTTGAGCGGAAAAGCGGAAGAAGTTTTAAATAATAAAATCTTGCTAAAAAAGGAAATTGGAATGACACAATATTCTATACTTGCCTATGAACTTGAAAAAACAGGAAAAGTTGAGTTTGAAGAAATTCCTATAACAAAGGAAAAGATAGTGGAATTATTGAAAAAATAAAAATTGTTAAGCAAATCTTAAAAATATTTATTTAAAAGGAAAAATTATGAAACCAAAAAATTTGAAAAATAGGATTGTTCTTGTAAAAGGCGATATTACCGAATATCCTGCTGATGTGATTGTCAATGCTGCAAATTCTTCCTTGCTTGGAGGCAGTGGTGTTGATGGTGCAATTCATAGAAAGGGCGGAAAAGAAATAACAGAAGATTGTATGAAAATACGTGCTTCTCAAGGGAAATGCAGCGTTGGGGAAGCTGTTATTACAAGAGCAGGAAATATGCCATTTAAAAATGTAATTCATACAGTTGGACCTGTCTGGCAGTCAGGAAAAAATAATGAAGTAAAATTATTTTCAGAAAAATTGTTAAAAAATGCCTATATTTCAAGTTTAGAATTGGCTGAAAAAAATAAACTGAAAAATATTTCCTTTCCAAATATCTCGACAGGAGTGTACAGATTTCCAAAAGATTTAGCAGCAAAAACGGCTATTAACGCTGTGATAGAATATTTGGAGAAAAATGATTTTATAGAAAAAGTAAATTTTGTATGTTTTGAAAATGAAAATTTTGAGATTTATAGAAAATTATTGGAAGAGAAAGGGATTTTATAAAAAAATAAATATTTAAAGATAAATTGTTTAATAAAATTTTTAAAGGAGACAAAACTATGAGTTTTATTACTGTAAAAAATTTGAATTTTAAATATCCCAATGGAACTGAAAATGTGCTTAATGATGTTTCTCTTGAAGTTAAAAAAGGGGAGAAAGTTGCGATTATCGGGCAAAATGGAGCTGGGAAGACAACGATGGTAAAAATGCTGAATGGATTGTTAAAGCCGGTAGGCGGAGATGTTGTTGTAGATGGCTGGAATACAAAGAAATACACGGTTGCCAAAATGAGCCGAAAAGTCGGATATGTCTTTCAAAATCCAATGGATCAGATATTTCATAACAATGTTTACGATGAAATAGCCTTTGGAGCAAAAAAATTAAAATATTCTCCTGACGAAACAAAAAAAATGGTAGAAAATGCCATAAAATTAACGGAACTTGAAAAATATCAAAAGGAAAATCCATATAATTTACCGTATTCCATGAGAAAATTTGTTACAATAGCCGCAGTAATTGCAATGGGATCAGATGTCATTATAATGGATGAGCCAACAGCAGGTCAGGATTTTAGAGGAATGAGAGTTTTACATAATTTGATTGACGAACTTCAAAAGCAAGGGAAAACTATAATTACAATAACTCATGACATGGAATTTGTAGTAAAAAATTTTGATAGAGTAATTGTAATGACAAATGGAAAAGTTATCGCTGATGGAGATAAACGTGATATTTTCTGGCAATTTGACACATTAGAGAAAAGCATGGTGAAACAGCCATATATCAGTGATTTGGCTAAGGAAATGGAAATGGATGGAAAGGTTTTGTCTGTGGAGGAATTTGTGGAAAATTATTAAATATGTATTAGTTGTCTTTAATAAAATGAAAAATTATACAAATTAAAATAATTAAGATTTTGATTTTAAAAATAGATAGAGTAAAAAAATAGAATTAAGCGGGAAACAATATCATTCAGCTTTTTTATTTTTTATTTTCGTAGGATTGCTCATTGCCGCAAAACCTTACCTTGCAATAAAGGTTTATCCTAATAATTAAAATTATGGCAAGATTGCTATGCAATAACCTATGGCTAGTCTACGACATTTTTCTGTACTGACAAAAAACTCGCTATGCTCAAACAGTTTTGCCAGCACAGAAAAATGCTCCGACGGATTAGTTCATATTAAACTCTGTTTAAAAAATAAAAATTATATCTTAAATTACTTGAAAATATTAGGTTTATATCCTTTATTTAGAAAAGTTTTTAATAAATTCGTTATTTAAATGGGGTTTAGTATAACATAATCTATTAGAAATTTGGGTTGTTCCTAAACCAATTTATAAGCTTTATTAGTTTACAAGATACTGATTAAAAATTTTTATAATTCAATTTCCCTGTTTTTATCAATCTTTCTGAAAATATCTGTATTTTTGAGCTTTTCTACATTTCTTTTCTTTTGGCTTTTGTTTTCAATATTATTATTTATTGTAGTTATCATCATAAACAAAAATTTTTCCTGTCCAAAATTATAGTTTTTTACCTCATTACTTGCAGAAAGTGTTGCAATATTATTTAAATAATAATCGATTCCCTTTTGGAATTCATTTTTTTCAACAAAATTTCGAATATTTAAAAAATGTAAACTTAACTTGTAGGAATAAATTTCTTCATCTGACATTGTAAATTTATCAGTTTCACTTTTATTGCTCAAAAGTTTTAGAGTTTCATCTATTTCAGGCTTTAAGTTTTTTACGCCATTATCATTGGCTTCTTCCTGTAATTTTATAAGTTTTAAAAATAAAGAATTTGGATATTTTTTGTTTATTTGATTAATAATTTTATTTTTCTCATCTATATCTTCAATATTTCCATAATAAGTGACTTTCATGCTCCAAATTTCATAATCTGTTGGATTAGCCTTTTCAAAAATATCCATATATTTTTTTCCATTTTTTATATTTTTCAAGTAAAGACTTGCCAAATAAGTTTCAGCGATTTTTCCTGCTACGATATAATTATTTCTATCCTTTTCAAGCAAATTTTCCAGTTTTTCCAAATATTCTGCTCCATCAATACCCGCAGTTTCAAAAAGCATTCCATCGCCAATTTCTTCATCAAGTTTAATTGTTTCTTCAATAATTTCACGTTTAATCCCTTTTGCACTCAGTTTTTTATAAATAATACTGCTTACATTTTCTGCATTTCCAAAAATTCCAAATGCTAAAAATAATAAAATAGTCGTTAATTTTTTCATTTTATTTATATCCTTTCTTTTTGTTTAAAATATCTAATTTTGAGGAATAAGTTCCAAAGATTTCTCTATTTCAATTGTTCTATCAACATCTTTTTTGTATGTAACACCTAACTTGTAGTAATGATTTTCTTTCATTTTCAAAAAACTCCATCCGTAGTCTTTTTTCTCAATTACCAGATACTGTCCTTTCTCATTGGATAAAGTTGTCTTTATTTTAGGTTCTTCTACTTTATCTGTACTCTTGTAATCCCACAAAATCTCAAAATAATTTGTAGAACCCAAAATCCATTTTTTTACATCTCCTGTATTTTCAAGCTTTTTCCCATTTACATAAAGTTCCTTGCTATTTGAAATAATTTTTCTAATTTCTTTCAAATCCCTAACATAACTTGGCAACTGAAATATATTTATATTAATTAGAGTTATTACAATTAGACAAACTGATACGCAGCCCATCTTTAAATAAAAAATTTTCTTTTTTAACTTCTCTTTTCGTAAAATTTCCTCAAAATCTTGGAGTTCTTCATATTCTTTTTCATACTCATTCACAAAATCCTTTTTTGTTTCCAAATAAAACTTTAAAATTCCAAAAATAACTATTAACCAAATAGATATAATATTTTTATTAATTTTTAAAAATCCTATTATAACCGGAATAACTACATACATTAAACTATTCATCAAAGTAAACAGATATCTTTTTATCTTTTCCCTTTTAATTTGATACTCATCATAAACATACATATTTTTAATCTCCTAATATTAAAAATCGTTTTTTAAATATTTTACAATATTAACAAAAATTTTTCAAATTAATTTACAAAAAAGGAGATAACACAAAAATTTGTAATTGCAAAAAAAATAATATTATATTATAATGAATATATACTTATTTAAAATTACTGAAAAACTAAGTATTTGATAATATTTTTTCAGAAAGGAACATAATGGAAAAGCAGTATTTTGAGAGTTTTGATAATAAAAAAATTCCTTATTTATTTTTTGAGTCAAAAAGAGAAAGATATAAAAACAATATTGTAATATTTCATGGAATGATAGAGCCTATTGACAGATATGCTGAATTTGCAGAATTTTTGGCTTCTAATGGATATAATGTGTTTGTTATGGAAATTCGTAGCCATGGCGAGCTAAAGGACGGTGAAATTGGAGATTTTGGAAAAGGCGGTATAAAGTCTGTTTTTAAAGATATTGACAACTTTTTTACAAAAATTCTAAGTAAAGTTGGAGCAACTCCAAGCAATACAACGATTCTCGGACATAGCATGGGAGCTCTTATTGGAATACAATGGGGAATAAAAAATAAATACAAATACTTTATTTTGTCAGCTTTCCCTCTAAAAACTCAATTAGAAGTTATCGGTGGAAAAATTGCTACTCTTTTGGAAAGAATTATTTTCAGAAAAGTTTCTGCATTTAACAAAATTTTTGAAAAATGGAATACATACTTTGAGCCAAATGTAACAAAATTTGATTGGTTGACAAGAGATGAAATTGAAAATAAAAAATATGAAGATAACGAACTTTGTGGCTATTCTGTAACACCAAAGTTTTTTTCTGGAATTTTTTCCACAATGGCATTTATCAACAAAAATTACAAAAAATTAGATGAACACACAAAAATATTGGCTATTTACGGAACTGATGACAAAGCGATTGATATTCCATATATCAGTAAAATTTTTAATATATTAAGAAAGAAAAAAAGAAGAATAAATATTCTTGAAAATAAGAATGGAAGGCACGAATCTCTTAATGAAACAAATAAACACGAAATTTATGATGAAATTTTAAAATGGTTAAATGCAAAAGATTTTTAATTTATAACAAAAAATTTAAAAAAATTGCAAAAAATAATAAATTTTTATCGAAAAATATGATATAATTAAAGAAGTTAATTTTAATAGGAGGAAAAATGGGCGTATTTGATTTTGTAAAAATATTTAGAGTAAACAAAAGTATCTCAATAGACTTGGGAACTGCAAATATATTAATTTACGATAAGCAAAAGAAAAAAATAGTATTGAACGAACCATCTGTGGTTGCAAAAGATAGAAAAACTGGAAAATTAATTGCAGTTGGAAGAGAAGCTAGAGAAATGTTAGGAAAAACTCCTGACAGCATCGAAGCTATCAAGCCTTTACAAGATGGAGTTATTGCAGATATTGACTCAACAAAGGAAATGATTACATATTTTATTCATAAGATTTATGGAAATTCATTGTTCAAGCCAGAAGTAATGATTTGTGTACCAATTGAAGTTACAAGTGTAGAAAGAAAAGCCTTGTTTGATGCAGTAAAAGGTGCTAAAAAAATATATATTATTGAAGAAGGAAGAGCCGCTATCATTGGTTCAGGCGTAAATATTTCACAACCTGAAGGAAGCATGGTAATTGATATAGGTGGAGGTTCTACTGATATTGCAATTCTTTCACTTGATGAAATTATCGCAAGTAAATCAATCAGAATCGCTGGAAACAGATTTGATGAAGATATCGTGAGATATGTAAAAAGAAAATACAACTTACTAATCGGAGACAGAACTGCTGAAAAAATAAAAAAAGAAATGGCTACGGCATTAAAAGTTCAGTCGCCTGAAGTTATGGAAATAAAAGGTAGAGATTTGGAATCTGGTATTCCTAACACTGTAGAAATCAACGCAAACGAAATTTACGAAGCTATCGAAGATTCTTTATTCCAAATTGTAAACTCTACAAAAGAAGTTCTTGAAAAATGTCCTCCTGAATTGGCAGCAGACATTTTAGATAATGGAATTGTAATGACTGGTGGAGGTTCATTAATCAAAAACTTTATTGATATGATGGAAAAAGAAGTTGGAATCAAAGTATTCTTATCTCCAAATCCACTAGATTCAGTAGTTTTAGGTGGAGGAGCCGCATTTGACAACAAAAAATTATTAAGAACTCTTCAAATGAGAGAAAATTAATATTTGCTGTTAACAAAAAAAGAGAAAAAGAGAAAAAATGAAATTACAGGAAATAACTGAAAAATTTAAAAATGAAATAAATCAAGATAAAATAAGCGCAAGTTACCTCTTTTATGGTGATAAGAGAGTTGACTTGCTTTCTTATGCACTAATGTTCTCAAAAATGATTATGACAAAGAATGTGCAGAATGAGGCTGAAAAAGAAAAAATTGAACGGATTATTGATAACTTCCAGCATCCTGACATTGAAATAATAAATAAAAATAATGAAAACATAAAAATTGACGAAGTACGTGAAATCATCTATTCATCAATAGAATCTTCTTTTAATTCGCCAAAAAAAATATTTATTCTGTGCGGAATCGAAAATTTACGAAAAGAATCTTCAAACGCACTTTTAAAAATCTTGGAAGAGCCGCCACAAAACGTATATTTCATACTTCTATCAAGAACATTAAACATCATTTCCACAATCAAATCCCGTACAATCAAATTTCATCTATCTGGAATGAATAACGATGAACTGGGAGTAAGCAAGGAAATCTACTATTTCTTTGATGGAAATGAAAACGATATTTTAGAATTTAAAAAACAAAATCTCTCACTTGATAATATTCAGTTTCAAATTAACACTGTGGAAGATATTTTACAAATTATTTTTGAAATGAAAAATTACACAACTGGAGAACTGGTTATAAAAAATAATCTAGATCTGACTATAAAATATAATAAAAGTATCGAATTGTTATCACAGCGAATACGTTTCTGGGATATTGAAAACGTATATTTTTTTATAAATGAAATCGAAAATGAACTAAAAAAGGAAAAGGAATTTCTGATAAATTTCCTTTCAAAAATTATTATAAATGTAAAACATTCTCTAGATGCAGACGAATTGAAAAAATTGATAAATTTGAAAAACAGTATTAGAAGCAATGTAAATGTGAAAAGTGTGATTTTTAACTTTTTTGATATTTTACAAAATTTTTAGAACTTATTGAATAAAATTAATAATAATACTAAATCCCCATTTAAAAATAGGAATATATTTTTATAATGGGGATATTTAATAACTAATTTATAATCATTCAATTAAATTATTTTTTAGATATTTTGATTAATAAATATTTTCTTATATTATTATATTTTTTCTTTTACTATCGGAACCCAAAGTTCCATTTCATAGTCAGGACTATACATATTCCCTTCACCATAAACTTCAAAATCAGGTGTCTCAGCATGTCTGTAACCTTGTTCCGGGAAAAATGTCCCTGTCACATATTTCCATCCTTCATGAATGCAATTTGGAACAATTCCCTTCAATTTTACTACAGCATATTCAGCTTCTGGAACTTCAAGTATATTAAGTCCCAAATCGTTTGCTTCGGTAACATTTTGAATATCGTATCCAGCCATATAATTTACAGTAAACTTGCTTTCACAATTTTCATTTTTCTCAATTTCATAGCAAGCTCCATAACTTTGTCCATTTCCTAAATTTTCTAATTTTTCTGGAGATACTTTTTTAAAAAGTTTATCCCAAACATTAGGAAAATTACCGCCTTCTTCAATTCTTTCTGCTAAGCCTGCTATTTTAAAAGCCGATTTTTTCATAACTTTGATGTCCATATTTTTTCCTCCTTCAATACTTAAAGATAATCTTATAGGAGAAAAAATTTGAAATGCACTTCCTTTTCTGACTTCCTTTGGCGTGTGCCCATGAAATTTTTTGAATGCCAAGGAAAATGAATCTTGAGATTCATAGCCGTATTTAAAGGCTATTTCTATTATCTTTTCATCGCTTTCACGTAAATCTATCGCAGCACAGCTCAACTTTCTAAAGCGAACATACTCACTTAACGGATAATCCACCATAATTGAAAACATTCTGCTAAACAGCGGATACGAATACCCAGAAAGCAATGCAATCTTTCTCTCGTCAATTCTGTCAGTCAAGGTTTCTTCGATATATTTCATCGTTTCATTAAATGCCTTAATCATATATTTTCCCTCCTTACACTAAAAGTATATATGATTTTTCGACTTTTTTCCCAATAATTCCTGTACAAATTTTATAGTTTTAAAATTCAAAAAACTCCTCAATCGTAGTTTTCAATCCATGCTCCACATTTGATGTCGAAATAAATTTAGCTATTTCCTTAATTTCAGGAATTGCATTTTCTACAGCCACAGGCATTCCCACGTACTCCAGCAATGGCTTATCATTCCCGCTATCACCAACCGCAATCATTTCTTCTGGCTTTATATTTTCAATTTCTCCCAATTTTTTTAATGTTTTTCCTTTATCCACATTTTTGTTGGCAATTTCTAGGAAGATTGGTTTTGAAATGGCGATAAAATAATCGTTTCCGTGAACTTTATTCATGTGTTCTTCAGCTATTAATACTTCTTCTGGCTTTCCAATAATCATACATTTTGTAGTTTTATCAATTCCTTTTTTCTCCAAGTCTTCAAGTGTATCGAATTTTTGAAATTTCATCTTGCATTGATCGGCTTCATACATTACTCCATCTGTTGCTTCAGTTCCATAAATCGTATCTCCAACGTATAAAATCATTGGAACATTTATCTCCTTTGAAACTTTATAAACGTTTTCAATATCCTTTTTTCCAAGCCCTTCGTGAAAAATTACCTCATTTGTCTTCATATCAATTAATTCTCCACCGTTAAATGCTAGCACATATCCTTCGTATTTATCCATTTGAAGTTCTTTTGCATAATCGAGCATAGCATAACTAGGTCTACCACTCGCAAGCACAAATTTAACTCCTTTTTCCTTCTGAACTTTAATAATCGCCTCAACGTTTTCCTTTGTTATATTATGTTCCTCATCCAGCAATGTTCCATCCATATCAGTCGCAATTAATTTGTAATTCATAAAATCCTCTCACTTTCACTATTTATAATAATTTTTCTAATTCATTCAAATCTTTTTCTGTAGTTGCCCAGCTTGTTGCCAGTCTTATCACTGTGTGTTTTTCATCATATTTTTCCCAGAATGAAAAACTTACTTTTTTTGCCAATTCTTCCATTTTTATATTTTCAATTATGATAAATTGCTGATTTGTAGGTGATTCAAGATAAAATCTGTAATTTTTTTTATGTAGAATATTTTTTAATTTTTCAGATAAATTTACAGTATATTTTCCAATCCTTTTGTACAAATCATTTGAAAATAATGTGTCAAACTGTACTCCAAGCAGTCTTCCCTTAGCAAGTAATGCCCCATGTTGCTTTATTCTTGTTACAAAATTCTTTGGTGTATTATTTTTGGTAAAAATAACTGCTTCTCCAAGTAATGCTCCAGCTTTTGTCCCTCCAAAATAAAAAACATCACAAAGTCGTGCAATATCTGGAAGTGTAACATCCATATCCTTTGCCATAAGCCCGTATGCCAGCCTTGCTCCATCCAAGAATAACGGAATCTTATATTTTTTACAAATTTCTGAAATTTCTGTTAATTCGTTTTTGGTATACAAAGTTCCATATTCTGTTGGATGTGAAATATAAACCATTCCAGGAAAAACCATATGTTCGTGATTTTTATCTGCATAAAATGTCTGTAAATATCCCTTCACTTCATTAACATTGATTTTTCCATTGTGATGTGGCAAAGTCAAAACTTTATGCCCAGTTAATTCAATCGCTCCAGCTTCATGCACGCTAATATGCCCCGTTTCAGCTGCAATCACCCCTTCATAAGACTGCAGCATCGAATTTATCACAACTGCGTTAGTCTGTGTTCCACCGATTAAGAAATAAACATCTGCATTTTCCACTTCACAAGCTTTCCTAATTTTTGCTTTTGCACTTTCACAATATTTATCAGCCCCGTATCCAGACAAATTCTCAAAATTAGTCTTAACAATCGCATCCAAAATCTCTTGACAGGCCCCTTGCGTATAATCATTTGCAAAATGTAACATAAATTTTCCCTTTCTACAAATCTGTTGCTTTATATTAATATTATACAGGAAATAAAGAGAAAAGTCCAATTTATAAATTTTTTATATCTTTATTTCTTTAAATATAATTTAATATTCTAAGTCAAAAAAAAAAAAAAGGATAGTCATCGTTTTAATATGGTATAGTATAATTAATTTCGCAACATAGAAAAGGAGTGATATCAAAATGATAAATTTTAGGTTAAGACTAGTTAATTTTTAATACTCTATAAAAAAATTAAGAAATAAACAGGATATTTGCAAATATATGAAAAATAAAGGAGTAATTTATGAAGAAAATAAGCAGACTGCTTATCAAATTATTAGTATTAACTATGCTTTTATTCACAAGTACAATTTCTTTTGGAATAAAATTAGACACAATAAAAGGACTTTCAAGATTGAGCAACTATAAGGAACTCAAAGATATTGAAACAAGTAGGATAAGTAACTTTGAATTGAGAAATAGAAGACCATACATGCCTATAAAAAATTTTACTGGAGTTGGAGTTGTTTATCTTCAAGGAAGAGTTATTGGACTTTATACAATGAAAAATGGACTTTCTGATGGAAAAATTTATATTTTTTATGACAATGGACAATTAAGAGTACAGGAAAATTGGAAAAATGGAAAAAGAGAAGGAGAAGCCGTATCTTATTATGATAATGGACAGCTAGAAACAACAACAACTTACAAAAATGGAAAAGTTAATCTTTATAAAAAATATAGCAATGACGGAAGTTTTTTATTTACATATACTCAAACATCTGGAAATCAAGGAATAATGACAACTCATACTAGAGATGGAAATATAGAAGTTATCGAAAAAAGTCAAGCAAGATATGAAGAAGTAGATAAAGACCGAGTTTTGATTTGGAACACTGTATTTACTAAAAATGGTGAATTTCAAATTTATAATAATAAAGGACGGCTTATAAAAGAAGGAGTTTATAAAGATAATATTGTTTCAAGTTCAACAAAGGTTGATAAATTTTTAGGATTTATTGCACAAGATACCACTTATAAAGTTGATGTTGAAGATAGAGATTATTATTTTCAAATGCTAAAGGACTTGAATGTCAAAGGTATAACCGAAGAATCTTACAGGGAAAGTGTTGATTACTTTGGAAAGAAAAAATATTGTGCTACAATTGGAACTTTGTTTCTTCAATATTACATCTTCGAAGGACAGCCATTGGAAAATACAATAGGTTTATATCTATTAAAAGTTTCTAAAGATGCTAAAAAAATATCAAAAAAATACACTGAGTTAAACAATGCAGATTTTATAGTAAAATATTTTCAAACAAATTGTAAAATTCCATCTGAAAGTAAGTTAGAATTTGTAGAAAAACAAAATAAAAATCCTAAGGAAACAAGGAACTTTTTAAAAAATCCTGTTATTACACAAAAAAATTAATAATAATATAAATAAAAAAATAAAGGAGACCTAATTATGAAAAAAATTATCTTAATGTTAATGCTTGTTTTAGCAAGTTTCGCTTTTGCCACAATAACAGAGCAAGACACTGACAACTTTTTTTCTCCTAAAACACAGGTTTATATTTCAAATCAGAAAGACTGGTTCTTTGGACAATATCCAGATGATTTCGAGGGAGAAAATACTAAATGGGAAAAACATAATTATTTTATCTATGTTCTTCCAGTTGGGAAAAAATATAAAATTGCCTATACTCCTTTTGAAGAAGTTACTTCTTATGATAAAGAAGGGTATCCTACATTAACTTATACAACAACAACAGGATATGTTGTAAAAAGTAGAAAAAATGAGAAAATACCCGCAGCATCTTCATACAATTATAATATTATGTTTATAGGTATGCGTACTGGTACAGAAATAAAAAATGGAAAAAAATATGAAAGAGATAATTATCAAATTCTTTCAGAAAGTGAATTAAATGCTTTATTAAAATCTAAAAATGCCAAAAGACTTGATCCTGCTACAGAAAAGAATACGAAAGCCTGGCTAGATTGGATATTGCATAATACTAATTAAATTATTCTATAACAAAAAATTATAATAAAAGAAAGAAGGAAAAATTTATGAAAAAAACTATATTATTATTTATGCTGGCAACATCTCTATTTGCTTTTTCAGCAAACAAAACTTCTAAAAAGAACAGAAGAATTAAAAAAGCAAGAACCACATCAACATCTAAAAAAAGCGGAAAAAAGAAAGATGCAATGAATATGGAAAGATTTAGCTTTCACGATTTAGCAAACTATCCCAACCGCCCTGCACCTACCAATTATAAAAAAGTTCGAGAAGAATATTTTAGAAAAAATCCTGATAAAATTCCTCCAAGTATGAGAGATCAGTATGCGAAATAAGATAAAACAAAATATTTAAAGAAAGGAAGAAAAGTCAATGTCACAAATTATTCAAATTTTTAACGATTCTTCATCATTAACATTGAAACTCATATTTTTGGCTTCTATTATACTGCATATTCTCATTATAGTCCTATCTATAAGACGTAAGCCTCTCGAAGGAGTAACAAAAGGAAAAGTATGGATTACATATCTTTTATCATACTGGCTATTAGGATTGGTGGCAGGAACAATTGCAGGAGCTGCTTTATTCCTTATACTAAAAGGTATATTTTACATTCTTAGCCTGTTTAATTATAGTCATCCAACTGAAATTACGATTTCTAGAATTGCAACAGCTGTACAATTTATAACTGGAGCAATTACTTTTGCTGTATTGAACAAAAAATATCTAACTTCCAAAGATAATATTGCCAGAGAAGAAAATACTACTACAAAGCAATACATCTTACTAATTTTAAAACTAATCGGAATAGGGATACTTGTATTATTTGCAATACCGTTAATTGCTCTATTTATAGCAGGTTATTTAGTATTTAAAGTGCTGGGAATCGGAAACTTCATTGGAAATGTTGCAGTAAACAGAGTTAGAGAAGTACACGATGATATCGATATCCATACTTACGAAAGACAGCGATATAGCGGAAATGTTCAGCCACATGAACGAATTATTTCAGATTCAGAAGCAGAAGAAATTAAGGAAAGAATTAAAAAAAGAAATCAAATTTTTAAATAAAAAAGGAAGTGAAAACAATGAAAAAATTATTATTAGCAGGACTGTTAATTGGAAGTTTTGCATTCGGACAACAAATTACTGTGAAAAAAGGGAGCTACTGTACTGGATTTTCTAGTATAGGTGGAGATTTTGGAAATGCCACAGGAGAACATTTTAGATTTTACGATACTTGTAATATCAATGGAACAGAGTATAAAGATGTTGCTTTAGGGTACACTTGGGGAAAAAATGATACTGTAGATTCAAATAAATTTTTAAATAAAAAATTGAAATCTAATCACAAAACATACATACATCCAGGCATAAAGCTGGATTTTGAAAAAAATCTTCAAATAGACTTAAGAGGCTGGGGATTCCCAAAAACATCTGATTATCTATTTGAAAATATTGGACATAAGAGTAGAACTGTAAAAAATTATTTTGGGTTTGAAATGATAGAATATAAAAAACTTCCGTTTACTGATGAAATAAAATAAGGATATATTTATAGCAAAAAATTTGAAGAAAGGAAATAAAATATGAATAAGCAAGCTGTCAGAATTACACAATTTGTAATAAATTCTATTCTAACTTTTGTATCATTTACCAGTGCAATTTTAGTATTTCTTCTTTTAATCCCTCTTGCAATAACAGCTCTTATAAGTTTTTTTGTTCATAACTGGAGCTTCTTTTGGAATTTTCTGGTTATAGTAGCTATTTTGCTGGGAGTTGCATTTTTCGTAGAGACATTAAGCTTTAAACTTCCAGAAATGTTTGGAAAATTTTTTGAAGAAGAAAAAGAAGATGAAAAAATATATCAGGAGTATGAAAACTGGTTCAACGAATGGTACCAAAAAGAATACGAAAAATACCAGCAAAAATGGCAAGAACAGCAGAATCAGCAAGGGTACAGCACTCATTATTCAGCCGAAGATATAATTGAAAAATTTGAAGAGAATCTGAAAGTTCTTGGGCTTGATTCAAGTGGCGAACTAACTCTTCAAACTATAAAAAAGGCACACAGAGTAAAGGCAAAAGAATTTCATCCAGACAAAAACCCTGGAAAAGACACCACTGCCGATATGCAACGTGTAAATGCGGCAAAAGAATACTTGGATGCCAATCTGGAATACTATCTATCTAAAATATCTAAAAACTAAAAAAGCAAAATTTTAAAAGTTAAAATTTTTGTAAAATACATGATAATACTTAGAAAATAATTATCAAAAGGAGGAAAAATAATGAAATGTTTTTATCATCATGATAAAGATGCCCATGTTATATGTAAAAACTGTAACAAGGCGATCTGTACCGACTGTACAGTAGATATAAGAGGAGAAATGTACTGTCCTGACTGCTTTAGTAATTTAATTGCCTATCAGGAAAAATATTTATCAAAATTAAAAATGGTTTACATTGTAGGTGGAATCATAGCAGCTGTCGTATTTTTCTCATTTGTTGGGAAGAATTTTGAAGGGGCATTGCTTCTGGCTATATGGTTTGGAAGTGCTCCAATAGGCTTATTTGCTTCAAAAAATGCACCAAGTCCATACGTACCAGTCTCTATGGAAGGATTAGGAAAACTATTGCTAATGAAATTAGGAATAGCCCTTATTTTTGGACCAATTTTTGCAATAATTTCAATCTTTAATTATTTAAATACATCAAAGACTGTTCAAGAAAATAAGGCTTTACTTGAACAAATAATGAGTCATCAAGCAAGATAATCACGAAAATTTAGTTTTTATAGTATTCTATATTATCGTGTATTTCATAAAAATTTTAACTTTTAATATTTTTATGTAAAAAAATCAACAATGAAGGAGATTAATATGAAATCTAACGAATACAGTTACATAAAACTATGTTATTTAGTAAAATATATCTTTATTGCTATTTTTGTCATAAGGGCATTAATTCTGAGTATGTTTTTTGGAAAAGCAATGAATGAACTGATGATAATGGTTGGTATTTATTCTGTTATTATTTTTTTCATTTTTAAAGGATGGTTTGAAATTGAAGGTTTAATAATAATGAGAGAGTTGAAAAGAAGAACAGATAAATTGCCCGTTCCAAAGGAAAATATCTTTAACTGGAATAACAAAGGCGAAGTTGGAATATTTTTTACCGATCCTGAAAAAGGGACATTTTGGTTTTGCAGCAACCAGACAGACTACAACTTATACGTTTATCCAATAATCGAATTTAATATATATGAAAATAATACTACAATTTTTTTTGAAAAAATAGCAGGCGATTGCGATTTACAAAAATTTAAAGTTTTTAAACCAGTACAAACATATTAAAAAAAATAAATTTATAAAATTAAAAAAATAGAGGAAATACAAAAAATCTATAAATAACGGAAAGGAATAATTTAAAATATGAAAAAAATTGTAACTTTATTTATATTACTGGCATTATTTACCGTATCCTGTGGAAAAAAAGTAAAGGTAGATGAGTCGCAATGTCTTAATCCCGATGAATTAAATCAGATGTTAGGAGAATATTACAGCAGTGCAGGAGGTCCTTCTGGAAATACTGACTCATTTGATGTAAACTATGACAGATTTCTTAAAATACATGCCACTATCGGCTGTGAAATAAACGCAGGAAATGTAAAGGAAAAATTTGAAGCTTTTGAAGAATCCAGAAAAGAAGAAAAACAAAACTTGATAATAAATGATAAAGCAATATATCCTCTTTTGGTACTAAAAACCTACAAATTATTACTTACATATAAATCAAGATATGCAACTGGAGACCATCGAGAAGAATATGACCAAATGGTAAAAGAACTAGAAAATATGAAGCCAGATCAGTTTGAAAAAGAAACTGTCAAGACATACAATGAAATTACAAAACTTATTTCAAAAGAAAATATGCAAGATTTAAAAGGCTACTTAATCTATCCATATTCTAATGTAGCACATATATTACAAGGCGATGTTAAATGGACATATTAAAAGTTTTGAATCTAACACAGCAAATAACCTGAAAAATTAAACAATAAGCTGGGAGAAATCCCAGTTTCTTTCTATACTGTATCTTTATGAATATCTTTGATTTCAAGGATTTTAATAAAAATTTATCTTTATAATTAATTATTTCAAACCCTTATTTTATCGTATTTAATCACTTTTATTTAATTATAACTTTATATTTATAATAAAATAATAATTAATTTTGATATTTTATGTGATATAATATAAAAAATTTTATAATTCAAGGAAGAGTTATAAAATAAAGAGTTTTAAGTATAATATAAAAAGGAAATGACCTAATTCCTTGTACTTTATAATATAAAATTATTAATTAAATAACAAAAAAACTAAATACTGGTACAAAGTTATTTAAAAAATTTGAAAATAAAGGAGAACTAAATCATGAAAAAACTTATTTTAATGTTAATGCTTATTTTAGGAACTTTTGCTTTTGCAGAAATAACGGAACAGGAAACTGACAGTTTCTTATTGCCAAAAGCTCAATTTTACATCTCAAATCAGAAAGACTGGTTTTTGGGAGAAGATCCAGCTGATTTTGATGGTGAATATACTAAATGGGAAAAGCATCATTATTTCATTAGTGTTCTTCCCATCGGAAATAAATATAAAATTGCCTATATACCTTTTGAAGAAATAAAATCTTACGACAAAGAAGGCTATCCTATTTTAACTTATACAACAACAAAACAATATGTTATAAAAAGCCAGAGAAAAGAAAATATACCTACAACAACTTCATATAATATTAACATTATGTTTGCAGGAATGTTTCCTGGAACAGAAATAAAAAATGGAAAAAAATATGAGAGAGACCGTTATCAAGTCCTTTCAGAAAGTGAATTAAATACTCTGTTAAAGTCTAAAAATGCGAAAAGACTTGATTCAACTACAGAAAAGAATACAAAATTATATTTAGACTGGTTATTCCATAACAATAATTAAATTGTTTTTCAATAAAAAATTTTAAAGAAAGGAAATATAAGAAAATATGAAAAAGTTATCAATAGCAATTCTTATCTTGGCATTTATGGCATCTTGTTCAAATAAAGAAAATGGTAACACAAAAAATAAAAATAATACTTCAAATCAAACAGCTGCCTATGTAAAGCCTCAAAATCCGCAAGGCCCTACAGTTGCACTTAACTTAACAGACTTTAAGATTGACAATGATTTTATTTTATATCAAGGTACTCCATTCACAGGAAAAATTACGTTTGATACATTTTATGAAAGTGGATATTTTTTTGTAAAAAATGGTAAACTGGAAGGAGAATCTGAAATAAATTACAAAATGAGCGGATTTAAAAGAAAAGATGTTTTCCAAAATAATATTATTTTAAGTTTTTCACAAATAAAAAATGGAATTACAACAGAATTTATATACGAAAAAAATGATACATCCTATGGAAAAAAAGTAGCTGAAGTTCGTACTTCGTATGGAAAAAATTCATACATCTTTAATATAGCTAACAGTACTGGAAAAATAGAAGTTAATGGCAAAAAAGCAGATAATATTACAGTTTTAAGCAACAGTGTGAGCGGAATTGTTAAGGAAAACGGTTCTTTTTATAAAATCATCTATTCATATTCAGAAGGGCAAGTTACGGAAGAGAAGTATAAACTAGACTCTAAAGCTGACAAATCTGAAGTCTTAGTTGAAAAAAGACTTTTGGAAGCACTTTACTTGAAACCTGCTGAGAAATCGACTGGATTTATAAACGAAGAAGGAATTGAAAAATTAGATAGAATAATGTACCAGCTTGGAAAACCTGGGACTTCAACACCAACTTCAGGACAGCCAGCAGACCCTAATGCAACAGTTGTACCAAATACGGCACCTCAACAAAATCAATCTGGAACAAATCAGAATGATGACGATTTAGCAACATTAGACCGAGTTTACGATGAAGTAATGCATAAAAATAATTTGGCAATATTAAATACGTTTTCAAAAGAGAAATTAGGCTATATAAGGAATACACTTTTTGCCAAGAAAGGATATAAATTTAAAAATCCTAAATATTCAAGCTACTTTTCTCAAAAAAGCTGGTATAATGGAATATATGATTCCGATGAAATATTAAATCCAGAAGAAAAAAGATTTGCTCTCATAATTAAGGAACGAGAAAAATAATATAGTAAAACTTATTTAAAACTAAACTCAAAAGCTATGACTATTTTACTCAAACAATAAATTTATATAATTTTAGCAGTTTAAGTTAAAATAGGTTTGAGTATGTAATCAAAAAACTGAAATATAAGGAGGAAAAATGGAAAATCAGAATAATATAAAAAATGAAGAAAATAATACAAACTCTAATAACAACCAGTCTCAGGGATTTCTCGACAATATTCTTTCAAAGGACAACAACCAAAATAAACTTTTTTTAAAAAGTATTTTTGGATTAAGTGCTGCAATCTTAGCTGGAATACTGTGGCTAGCATTCAAAGGGCTTATGTTCTACATGCAAATTAAAAAGGTAGAAAAAGCCTCTTCCGGTTCAGATTTGATGGGAGGACTAGGGGCTCTTGGAGATGCTGGAACATCCATGCTGAATATTTTTCAAACTATTTCAAATGTTCATAACATCTTTAAATTTGGAACAATTCTATTAATAATCGTGCTTGTTCTGTCATATTTAAAAATGAAAAAGGGAAATTTGACAAGCAATTTTACAAAAATAAATTATTTATCAGCAGTTGGAGTCGCATTAATCGGAATTCTAGAAATTGTAAAAGTGGATAAATATATGAATATAGTAAAAAATCCACTTGCAGCTGGAATGTCAATGATGAGCAATCAGCAGGAAATACCAAATCCAAATCCGAAACTATGGATATTCTTTTCAGTGCTGTTCCTAATTCTAGCAGTTATTTCTACAACAACAAACTATTTCAAGGCATTTAAAAGCAAGGACTTTGAAATGGCGGATGTACAAGCAGGAATCCAAACTGCCAAAGAAAAATACAACAAGATGGATTCAGGACAAAAGAAAAAAATTGGAATTATAGCGGCTGTAATCGTAGGAGCATTGGTACTTTACAATATTGGCGTGAATTATATATTTTTAGATAATGTCGATTTTAGCAAAGCTTATGCTGTCAGAGTCACTGGAGATTCAGAAAATGCGTCAATATCATGGGAGACAAAATACGACTACTATTACAAGATAAAAGAGGAAGCGAATAATAATAAGAAAGCACAAAAAGAAATGGAATTTCTAGATAATGGAGAAATTAGCATTGACTATCCTAAAGACAAGCAGTTTAAAAATGGAGACACAGTAACAGTGAATTTCACATATAATAAGGATTTAGCCAAAAAATTAAAAATTCGCCCTAAAAATACAAAAGTAAAAATAAAAATAGAAAATCTTCCAAAAATCGCAAAAGAAGTTAATGAAGTAAAAAATTTAAAGGCATTTGTAACAAAACTTTCTCAAGCCAGGCTCGAAAATACCTATGACAACATGGCTTTCTATAATGTCGTTGATTTGTCTACATACTCAGCATTGCCAAATATTTATTACAAAAAAGACGATAGCGGACACTTGACTTTAAAATATTTTTACGGCTCTGTTTCTGCTGGAGAAGAAATTTTAGCGGTTACAGTAAAAAAAATTATTCTAGATAAAAATGGCAATATCATTTCATATGATGATAATAAATTGGATGATAAAAATAACTATGAAAAATATTACAGCATTCCTGAAATAGAAGCTGCAATGAATTCAGAAGGATATATGCTGTTAAATTAAAACAATAATAAATTTTTTAACTGGGATTTCTCCCAGTTTTTTTCTTCTCTAAAACTTCCCCAAAACAAAAAAACCATCCCAAAAAGCCAAAAAACTTTTCAAGACAGTTTTCAAAAACAAATATTCTAATTTTTTTATTTTTATCCTCCAAGATAAGCCTTCTTAATTTCAGGATTTGTAAGCAGTTCCTTCCCTGTTCCTTCCAGAATTATTTTTCCAGTTTCCAGAACGTAGCCTCTGTCTGCAATTGATAGTGCCATATTGGCATTTTGTTCCACTAACAGCACAGTTACGTTTTCTTCTTTATTAATTCTTACAATTATGTTAAAAATTTCCTGCACTAATAACGGTGCTAGTCCCATTGACGGCTCATCTAGCAATAATAGTGAAGGATTTGACATTAAGGCTCTTGCCATTGCTAGCATTTGCTGTTCTCCTCCACTCATTGTTCCTGCCATCTGTTTTTTACGTTCAGCAAGTCGTGGAAACAGTGAGAACATATGCTCCATATCTTTTTTTATTTGATCTGTATCATTTCTTGTAAATGCTCCCATTTCCAAATTTTCCAGTACAGTTAATTCTGTAAAGATTCTACGTCCTTCTGGAACATGTGCCATTCCACGGCTGACAAGCTTGTAAGCATCAATGTTAGTTACATTTTCCCCACTTAGGGAAATTTCTCCCGATTTTATTGGTACAAGCCCTGAAATAGCGTGAAGTGTAGATGTTTTTCCTGCACCATTTGCACCAATTAGAGAAACGATTTCACCTTTTTTTATCTGAAATGAAATGTTTTTTATAGCGTGAATTCCGCCATAATATACATTTAAATCATTTACATTTAAAATATTCACTTTTCCTCCTTTTTGCTAATTTTATTTAATTTCTTCTTAAATTTTATTCTCCTAAATAAGCTGCAATAACTTCCTTATTATTTTGAATCTCATCAGGAAGACCTGAAGCAATAATTCTCCCAAAATTTAGCACATAAAGTCTTTCACAAATTCCCATTACTAAGTCCATATCATGCTCGATTAGCAGGATTGCAATTTTAAATTTATTTCTTATAAAGCTGATTGTGTTCATTAGCTCTTTTGTTTCGTTTGGATTCATTCCTGCTGCTGGTTCATCCAATAGCAATAATTTGGGATTTGTTGCCAAAGCTCTTGCTATCTCCAATTTTCTTTGCTGTCCATAAGACAAGTTTCCAGCTGTAATATTTGCCATTTCAGCCATATCAAAAATATCCAGTAAATCAAGTGCCTTATCTGTTATTTCCTTTTCTTCCTTCCAAAATCTAGGAAGTCTAAAAATCGCTTCAAAAGTATTATATTTCATACTGCTGTTAAGTGCCAGCTTTACATTGTCAAGCACTGTTAATTCCTTAAACAGTCTTATATTTTGAAATGTTCTGGCAACTCCCAAAGCAACTATCTGTGGAGTAGTTTTTTTATTTATACTAATCTGATTTATAGAAATATCTCCGTCAGTAGGTTTGTAAACACCTGTCAGCAAGTTAAATATTGTTGTTTTTCCAGCTCCATTTGGACCAATTAATCCAACTAGCTCACCTTCCTTAATTTCAATATTAACATTATCAACAGCTCTTAGACCTCCAAAAGATATTCCCAAATCTGTCGTTTTTAATAATGACATATTTTATCTCCTATTTTACTTCATTTTTATATTTATCAAAAATATTTAATTCTAACTTTTCATTTTTTTAATTCTTGTTATTTCTATAATTTCTAAGTTTATTAATTCTTCTCTTTGTTCCTGCAAATGTAAATTCCTTCGTACCAAAAATTCCTTTTGGACGGAAAATCATTAATGAAATCAATATAATTGCATAAACTAAGTATCTAAACTGCGAAACATCTCTCAATCTTTCATTTAGAAGTGTCAAAATCGTTGCAGCGATAATCGCTCCCGTAATACTTCCAAGTCCACCTAACACTACCATAACAAGAATTTCTATTGAGAATAAAAATCCAAATTTATCTGGTGTCAAAATTCCAATATTATGAGCAAATAACGATCCTCCAACTCCAGCAAAAAATGCTGAAAAAGCAAATCCATAAAGTTTTACACGATTTAAGCCGATTCCTATATTTTCTGCCGCAATTTCATCTTCTCTAATTGACAGAATCTCTTTCCCTTTTCGAGAAGTCATTGCCATTGCGATTATAATAATCGAGATAACTACAATGAAATATGTATTTGAAAAATCTAGAATTGTTGGAATATTGTTAAGTCCAGTTGCTCCACCTAAAAAGTCCAGATTTTGAATAATATATTTTACAATTTCTCCAAATGCTAAAGTAATAATTGCAAGATAATCCCCTCTTAACCTTAGCGTACTTCCACCAACAAGAAATCCAAATACAGCCGCAACCATCCCTCCAAACAATGATACCAGTATTAACTGTAAAAATGGCGGTAAATTATAATTTACGAGTATTTTTGAAATAAATGCCGCTGAATATCCACCAATTGCAATAAATCCAGCTTGCCCCAAATTAAGCTGTCCCATAAGCCCAACTGTTATGTTTAAGCTTACTGCAAATAAAACAAAAATTAATATGTTTATATATATTCCTTTTGTATAACTGAAAGCATCATTTGGATCAAAAGTAAAGCTTAAGACGATATAAAGTGCAATTATTGAAATAAATGTAACAACATAATTTTTTACTTTTAATTTGTTAAAATAGTTCAAATTTTGCCATTTATATTCTTTTGTTTCTTTATGCTTTTTTTCTGCACTATCTATATTTTTTGCTTTTACATCTTTATTAGTTTTTTCCATATTTCCCATTTTCCTCCTTTCAAATTATACTTTTTCCTTCATATTCTTTCCAAATAGCCCATTTGGTCTAAAAATTAATATTAATATCAGTACACCAAATACAATAGGATTTGCCCAAGTTGTAAGCGATGAGCCTTTTACATATGCTTCAAGAAGTCCTAAGACATATCCACCAACCATAGCTCCTGGAATACTTCCAATTCCTCCAAATACAGCCGCAATAAATGCCTTCAATCCTGGCAGCATTCCCATATATGGCTCAATTTGCGGATAAACAATCGCATACAATGCTCCACCCAATGCACCAAGCCCTGATCCAATTGCAAATGTTATGGCAATAGTCTTATTTACATTAATTCCCATAAGCTGTGCAGCTCCTGTATCCTGCGAAACTGCTCTTGTTGCTTTTCCTAATTTTGTATTTTTAATAAATAAATTTAGGGCAATCATACAAATTGAAGTAACTACAATTACAAATATTGTAAGCATACTGATGCTTAAAAATCCTAAATTAATCTTGTTGTTGTTTGATAAAAATGCTGGTATATATTTCTGATCAATAACTTTTGGATTTGCTCCAAATATTATAAGTGCCAAACTTTCTAGCAAAAAGCTCATTCCAATTGCTGTAATAAGTGCCGAAATTTTAGGTGCATTTCTAATTGGACGATATGCAAAAAAATCAATTACAACTCCCATAATAGAACATAAAATAATTGATAAAACAATAGCCAGTATTAATGGCATTCCATTTGACACAGCGATAAGTGTAGCATAAGCTCCCACCATAAGTATATCTCCATGTGCAAAATTTATAAGTTTAACGATACCATAAACCATTGTATATCCCAACGCAATAAGGGCATAAATGCTTCCAGTCTGCAGTCCGTTAATAGTCTGTTCAATAAAGCTCTTTAACATATTTAAAAACTCCTCATACTTTTTACTCATACGTTTATTTTCTACTCATATACTTAGGCAACCTTAAAACTATACTCCTTATTTGTATTCAAAAAATTAGTATAATCTTAAAGCTGCTTACGTATATTTACCCAAATTAATTTCTTCTTTTTAGATAAAAAAAGTTCCAGAGTGTTAGAAGAAAAAAACTTCTCCTAACAACCGAACTTTATAATAATTATTATTTTCTATATTATTTCTAGAATTTTTCCTTCAATGTAAGTTTTCCGTCTTTCACTTCAATAAATGTAACTTTTTTCTCAGGATTTCTTTCTGCATCAAATTTTAATGAACCAGTAACTAAAGTACCGTCAAATTTTTTGATTGCTTCTCTTATAGCATCTTTTGAAGACAAGTCAGAAACATTTTTTAATGCTGTTTCTAAAATAGTTCCTGTATCATATCCTAAAGCAGCGAAAATAATTGGATCTATTTTATATTCATTTTTGTATGCAGCAATGAATTTTTGTACATTTTGATCAGGATCGTCTGGTGCAAACTGACTTGCGAAAACTGCTCCATTTGCAACTTTTCCAAAGTTAGTCTGGATTCCATCCCATCCATCTCCACCCATAAATTGAGCGTTTATTCCAAGTTCTTTTGCTTGTGTCAAGATTAATCCAATTGTGTTGTAGTAATCAGGTACGAAAATTACTTCAGGATTATATCCTTTTACTTTTGTAAGTAATGCTCTAAAGTCTTTGTCATCAGCAGTATATTGTTCTTCTTTTACTTGAATTCCTTCTTTTTTAGCTTGTTCCTTAAATGCATTTGCAAGCCCTACAGAATAATCACTTCCTGTATTTGTTAAAACTGTAACATTTTTACGTCCTTTTGATTTTGCATATTTTGCAACAACAACACCTTGATAAGGATCTGTAAATGTAGTTCTAAATACATAATCTTTTCCTTTTGTAATATCAAATGCAGTTCCAGTTGCTGTAATCATAGGAATTTTAGCTTGTTGTGCAAGCGGTGCAATTGCAAGAGATGGTCCAGATGTAACTTCTCCTACAAAGATGTCAATTTTGTCTTGTGAAACCATTTTTTTAAATGCATTAATTGCTTCCTGTACATCACCTTTACTGTCTGCTTCTACAATTTCAATTTTTTTACCATTAATTCCACCAGCGGCATTTATTTCTTTTACTTTCAATTTAAATCCGTTTATTGTACTTGTTCCATATTGTGCCACATTTCCAGTTAATGCTCCTATAACACCAACTTTTATAACATTCTTGTCCTTAGATGCTTTTGCTCCACAGCTTAGCACAAATAATGCCAATAATGAAACTAAAAATAATATTTTTTTCATTGTTGTTCTCCTCTGCTATATTTTTATAATTAATTTATTTTATTTTTTTTAAATTAAAATTTTTCTTTTAATGTAAGTTTTCCACCCTTTACCTCAATAAATGTAACTGCTTTTTCAGGATTTCTATCTGCATCAAATTTTAATTTTCCAGTTATAAGATCAATTCCACTAACTCCATTCATAGCTTCTTTTATAGATGGCCCTGTCAAATCTTTTGCTGATTTCAATGCAGCTTCCACAATTTCCACTGTGTCATATCCAAGTGCGGCAAACATTATTGGTTCTTTATGGAACTTAGCTTGGTAATCTTTCATAAATTTCTGAACATTTTCAGCTTTATCTTCTGGAGAAAATTGGCTTGCAAAAATTGCTCCTTCTGCAACTGCTCCAAAGTTAGTCTGAATTCCGTCCCATCCATCTCCACCAAAATATTGAGCTGTTATTCCCAAATCTTTTGCTTGAGAAATAATTAATCCAATTGTATTGTAATAATCAGGTATGAAGATAGCTTGTGGATTTTGTCCTTTTACTTTTGTTAAAATCGCTTTAAAATCTTTATCATCATTTGTATATTTTTCTTCAGTAATAGTTATTCCATCTTTTTTAGCTTGTTCTTTAAATGCGTTTGCAATTCCTACAGAATAATCATTTGAAGAATTTGTTAAAATTGCAATTGATTTTACACCTTTAGCTTTTGCATATTTTGCAGTAGCAGTTCCTTGATAAGGATCTGTAAATGTAGTTCTAAATACATAATCTTTTCCTTTTGTGACATCAAGACTTGTAGCAGTTGCTGAAATCAAAGGTACTTTTGCTTGCTGTGCAAGTCCTGAAATAGCTTGTGATGTAGCTGATACAACTTCTCCAATTACAACACTCACTTTATCCTGTGAAACCATTTTTTTAAATGCATTCACTGATTCCTGAACGTCTCCTTTGCTATCCGCAATGACAAGCTCAATTTTTTTTCCATTAATTCCACCTGCATTATTAATGGCATCAACTTTAAGTTCAACACCTTCTTTTACTGCAGTTCCGTATTGTGCATAATTTCCAGTAAGCGGTGCAATAACTCCTATTTTTATAACATTTCCATCAGTTGATTTTTTCCCACAGCCAACAATAAATGCCGTGACTAATAACATCATCAGAAATATTTTTTTCATACTCTCATCATCCTTTCTCTCTTAAATTCTTTGCATCGTCAAAGCATTGTTAGAAAAACATATAATAAATATCAAATAAAATACTATTACTATTAATCTAAAACAAACTTTCACTTACTTATGTCTAATATTATATCATAAAAGGGTAAAGAAATGAAATTATTTTTAAAAATTTATTGTATGCTCAAACTTTTTTTTAATAAAATCAATAAAAATAAAATCTACACGATTACCAAAATTCTTAATATAAACCAATATTAATTTTGATAAAAAAATATTTTGTTTATCTAATTATTTTTTCAAAAAAAAACTACCACATATCGTGGTAGCAAAAATACTATCTATTTTTTATTTACTAAATATTAATTTCCTAAATTGAAATCATAACCTACACCAAGAGATACTCTTCCGTAGTTAGCATTATATTTAGATTTAACACCTAAAGGTCCTTCGTATTCATATTTACCTTTATTTTCTTTATACATAAGTTCCACATTTACGTTGTTGACGTTGATTCCTCCACCTACACCGTAGTAAAGTCCACCTTCTGCTTTATATTTACCTAATCTACCATAATCATGATCTCCATTATTGAATGAATATCCTAAGTCACCTTTAACATAAGGTTTAACAGTAGTTTGTGTATCAAATGTATATTTAGCTGTTCCATATACAGGTATTGAATTATAGTTTTTCAAGTTTTGTCCTGAAACTTTATCTTTTAAATCTTTGTGGAATTGGAATGCAGTCCCTCCTCCTAATTCTAATCCTGGAACTACTTCGTTTCTATACTCAACTCCAATTTCTCCAGAACTGTTTTTAGTTTTTTGATTTTTGTAGTTTTGTCCATAATGGTATTTACCACCTAAATCTAATCCACCTTTTGCTTCAATTTTTCCAGCATCTGCGAATGAAGCTGCTCCTAAAACTAAAAATAAACCAATTAATGTCTTTTTCATAGTCAATCACCTTTCTTTTCTAAAAATCTCCTTTGCGATTTTTCTCTACAAATAAATATTTATCATTTTAAAAGCATACTACTTCTAAATGATAACTAATTATACAACATAGCTCTTATAAAAATGTTTATATATATATATTTTTTTCTTTGAGTAATAATATTATAACTGATATCATTTCAAATTTAATCAGTAAAAATTTATTATGGCTAATGAATTATATTCTTTTAGAACTTTTCAAATGTATTGATATCTATCAATTTATACTCGAACCCATTTAAAGTTAAACTGATAGAAATTATATAATTTAGGGTTTGAGTAAAATAGTCATAATTTTTGAGTTCTGTTTTAAACTAGTTTTACTATATATTTCCAAAAAAGAAACTTATATTCTGTTATAAGTAAAAAATACAATTTATTATCTCTAACAAATTGTATTTCATATAATAAAATATATTTTGTTTTAAAAATGGTGCCCAGACGCGGAATCGAACCACGGACACAGGGATTTTCAGTCCCTTGCTCTACCGACTGAGCTATCTGGGCATAATGGCGGAAGTGACGAGACTCGAACTCGCGACATCTTGCGTGACAGGCAAGCACTCTAACCAACTGAGCTACACCTCCAAATAAATGGTGGTCACAACTGGGCTCGAACCAGTGACCCCCTGCTTGTAAGGCAGGTGCTCTCCCAACTGAGCTATGCGACCACGTACTTTATTACTTGATAAGTATATCATATATTATTTAATATTTCAACTCTTTTTTCAAAAATTTATATCAATATTCAAAAATTCTCAAAATTAAATTGATAAAATTAAAAAAATTTAGTAATTTAAATAATATATTTTTATTTCCTTTCTAAAATACTACCAATATATTTCTCTTCCATATTTTCCAAAAGCAGATAAAATTCTACCTTCATCATTTGTTTTAATTTGATAAAACTCTACCCGTTTTTTAAAAGTTTTATTCACTTCCTTTACTAGTTCTCTAAAATCAAGCCTATTGTTCGCTGTAAAATAGAATATTAACTTACTTTCATCAAATGTATATTCACCAATAACAAGATTCATTTCAGGAAGAAGTTTTTTAACAATTTTTTTACACTTAAAATATGCATCATCAGCTTTTTTATCTAACTCAGATAATTTTTCTATTTCCTTTTTTGATAATTTTCTTTTAACTTCTCTAATTTTCAAATCATTCTGTTCACTATTTTCTTTATTTAATGCAACTCCTAAAACTATTCCTATCTGTTCTCCACGGATTGTGTCTACAAGAACATAATCCCCTTTTTTATAATTCTCTGTTTCATTTATCATAAACGGATAAACTTTTTTCGTTTTTCTAAATTTTATATTTATTATATTCATAATATCCCACCTTCTAAAAAGCTAAAATATCCTTTCTCGCTTATTATTAAATGATCAAGCAAACGTATTTCCAGACTTTCAAAAACTTCCTTTACTTTTTTTGTCAATAAAATATCAGATTCTGATGGTCTCAAAGAGCCTGATGGATGATTATGTACTAAAATCACTGCTTTTGCATTATATTCTAAAATTTTTTTTACTAATTCACGAATATAAACTGTACTTTTATCAATCGTCCCATAAAATAGCTCCTCTTCCTTCAGCAATTCATTTTGAGTATTCAGAAATAATACTTTAAACACTTCAACATCTCTATTTAAAAGAGAAAATTTTAAATAATTCAATAATTTAATATTACTTGACAATGTAATTTTTTTATTATGTACTTTTTTATAAAGTTCACTTTCTATAATTTCAAATAAAAGTTTAAAAAATACAATTGCTCTCTCAGTCATATATTTATTTTTTCGCAATTCTTCTTCCGGCTGTTTTAAAATCGTATATAAATCACCGTATTTCTTTAAGAGGCTCTTAGCGATTCCTCTACAATTTTTTCTAATAACTGTATAGGTTAGCAACAATTCCAAAAGTTCATAATCCAAAAAACCTTTTGTCCCAGTAGATAAAAAACGTTGCCTTAACCTTTCTCTATGCCCTTTTTCCTGCTCTTCGGCCATATCTTGTTCCAATACTAACTCTATTTTACTCCCCCTCATTTTTCCCCCAAAAAATGTTTTTAAAAAATATTTATACTTGAATAGTTTATCATAAAACTAAAAAAATAACAATATTATAGTATTAATTGAACTAGATAAAAATTATTTATTAAAGTATTGATTTTTTTTGAATTTTTTGTTATAATTATTATGTTAATATTATTAGTATTATTAATCTTTTCATATATCACAACTGAAGAAAAAATTGGTCATAAAAGACAGTCCTTATACCTCTTTCTCATGGGCTGTTTTTTATTTACTATTTTTTCTAAAAAATAAAATTTATACAAAATAAGGAGCCAATAAATTTAGCTCCCTATTTTTTTATATTTTATGAATAATATTTTTATTCATAATCTCCATCTATCCTAACTTTTCGCAAAATCATCCCTTCCTTGGCTTTTAAATCCAACTTGATTTTTCCAGCTGAACTTGTTCTGAATGTTCTGCCTTCTGTTACCAGATCAATAAATCTCTCATCCTGATAATTTGTCTCAAATTCGATATTTTCGCAGCTGTTAAATGAATTATTTATTATAACAATAATCGAATGATCCTCAATTACTCTTTCATATGCAATTATGTCTCTTTCGTTGTCAGCAAACACTTCTCTAAACTTACCATAAACAAGTGTTTTATTTTCAAGACGGATTTTTATTAATTTTTTATACCATTCAAATAAATCACGGTCGACTTTTTGCTCATAAATTTCGTTTTGGTTAACATGAGACGGATTTTTTTCATCATCATATAAAAATTCATTCCATAACATCGGCTTTCGGCAATATGGGTCTGTTGCTCCCCACATTCCCACTTCGTCACCATAAAACAGCATTGGTGCTCCAATATAAGTCATTTGGAATATTGAAATTAATTTTAGTATATCTTTTGGCTTAATTAAACTGTTTCGCCAGTCTATTGTTGTGTTTGGATGATAATTTGAAGCTAAATCTGGACGAATTCCGTTATATCCTTTTTCCAGCTGTTTTCCTTCCTCCAGATTTCTTCCAAGCACATCATTTACAATTCTTGAATAAAGCCTGTCGGTATCGTGTGAACCGTTTAAGTTCTGGCTCGCCTGCAACGCCTGATATGGATACCAAGTTCGTTTTTCTCTAAGTTCATTGAAAAAATCCTGTGCTTTCAGTTTATATCTTACTCCACCTTCATGGCTTTGATTTATGAAGAAGCCAATGACTGTTTTTAACCATTCGTAATTCATTACAGTGTCAAATTTATTTCCACCATTAATATCGGCCGAAGCATTTCCCCAAAGTTCAGCAGTTATGTATGAATCTTTTTTGCTACCCTTTACAACCTCACGCCATTCATTCCAGAAATTCTGATTTTCAAGACAATTTGGTACATCTAGCCGCCATCCGTCAATCCCGTCATCATCCATCCAGTTTTCACTTTCTTTTCCGTCAGGCCCATACATCCATTTTCTTGTAATATTGAAAATGTATTCCTTGTACTCCTGATTAAATGTGTTAAATTCAGGAAGCGAATCAAATCCTGCCCAAGCGTTGTAAGCAGTTCTCTTTCTGTTTGCAATTAAAGTTTCAAATGCCTGCTCTTCATTCATTTCATCTGTTATTGGGATATGTTCTCCAAAATCTGTAAATTTATACCAGTCCTTGTATTTAGAATTTTCGCCATCCGCAAGCACCATATTAAATGTCCAGTGTTCATTGCTGCTATGATTAAAAACCCCGTCAAAAATTACACGGATACCATTTTTATGAAATTCCTTTATCAAATCTACCATTATCAAATCTGATTCTGTCCAAACCCAAGTTGATGGATCTTCTGTTTCCCCATAACCATTTTTCCCACGATTTTCACCATTCAGGTTTACTTGCAGAAGTTTTAGCTCACTACTTGTCGAAGCCTTATTTCTAAGTACATCTACATACGACTTATTCCCATATTTATTGTTTTTATTAATTTCCACGCCATGAGTTTTTCCACTTGTCTTTATCGTTCCAAAGTCTGGTGAAATATGTCTAAAGTCATTTGCTCCATATTTATGGTTTTGATATGAGAAAAATACTGGATTTAGCCATACTGCATTAATTCCCAATTCCTTCATATATGGTATTTTTTCTTTTATTCCCTGCAAATCTCCACCATACATTCTAGCATATTTCAAACTGTAATCAATTTCACGCTCACCTAGTTTTTCCCAAATTACCTGTTCCCTAAAGTCAGCAGTCCATCTGTTTCTATCAAACTGACTAAGCACATTGTTACTTTTTTCCCATTTATATTCTTCTACAAAATTCTGTTCGTGAAGTCTATTTGGCTTAAATGCTTCTGGTCCAAATTCATTAAAAATTGGATCATTATAATGATTTCCATTGTAAAATCTGTCTGGGAAAATATTGTACCAGATTGCCTCTTTTGCCCAGTTTGGTACATCAAATAGCTGTATATCCTTAGAAGTCGTATTCACAATCAATCTCTTTGGTTTGCTATAGCTCAATGTTTCTCCGTTAAAATATGCTCTTGAGCCATTATCTTCAAGAATAAAATAATACAAGAGCTTTTTAGCTTCTTTACCAAAATTTATTATCCTTTCAAAATAATCAAATCCATTTGTCTTATCCTGATATCTTTCTAGTTCATAAATCATCTCATAATTATCTTCCTCATGTAGAACTACACTAACATAGGCACGTTCCACATCGTTCATCTGAGTTCTTATTTTAAATTCATATTCACTATCCGACAATTTATTAAAATATTGCAAACTGTTATAATCATGTACTATCGCCTTCAAATCAGTATTTTTATCTATTGCTTCATACACAAATTTTCCAGTTCCAAAATCTCCTTGTGGAAACAATGCTCCATTTTCTCCAATAACCAGTTTTCTATTTTCATTCTGAGGATACCATTTTCCATCAATCAGATATTTATATTCATAAACTCCTTCAGGCGAAGCAAGTACTACTTTATAGTTTGTTCCTTCAAAATGATGGATAGGTTCTGTATCAGGCTTCCAATTATTAAAGTTACCTGCAATTTCAACTTTATCCGCCTTTTCTAGTCCAAAATCAGCAATATCCAAATTCATTCTGTAAAATTTCATTTTAGTTAATGAAAATATCTTTTTTGAGGGAGAATATTCTACATAAATATCTATTCCTTTTTGAAATCCAGTTATTGATTTTGGCAGCAAGTTTTCATCCACTACTGCCTCAAATCTTTTTGCAAAAGGTGCTGTATGACTATAAGTCACACCGCTTATTGTTCCACTTTCCTCATCCTTTATTTCAAAAAAATAACTTCCTGACTCGACATTTCCCCATTTATATATAAAATTTTCCCAATTTTGTTTTAAATTCTCTTCCTTGTAGAATTTATTATCTTTATAAATTATAATTTTATAGCCCATTTTTTCTCCTAATTATCTACTCTCCCTAATTTAGCTCAAAAAATACTTTATATGCTCTGTATGTTTCATACAAATCTGCTTTTGACGAGATTTCAAATAAAGAGTGCATTGATAAAAGTGCAGGCCCTGCATCTATCGTTCTGATTCCGTAGTAAGCCAAGAACTTAGCAACTGTTCCTCCACCACCTTCATCTACTTTCCCAAAGCCACCCGACTGATATTTAATCTCATTTTTGTCAAATATTTGTCTTATTTCCTGAATAAATTCTGCATCAGCATCGTTTGCCATAGCTTTTCCACGGCTTCCAGTATATTTTGCAAACGCCAGTCCGTAAGACAGTCTTGCTGCATTTTCTGGATCATGTACAGACTTAAATACAGGATTTAACGCAGCTGTAACATCTGATGACAATGCTTTTGAGTTCCACAAAGTTTCCCTCAATATCTGATCATTATAATTTTTTTCTGTAAGTAACAGCATTTTCCCAACAACATATTCAGGTAATGTTGACTTCAAGCTCGTAGAACCTTCACTTCCAATTTCTTCTTTATCTGTCAGATAAATCATGACAGTTTTCTCAGTTTCCTTAATATCAAACAAGGCTCTAAGCGAAGTATATGCACAAATTCTGTCATCTTGACCATATCCTCCAATCATGCTCTTATCAAGCCCCACATCCCGCAATTTCCCAGCTGGCACAACTTCCAGCTCTGCTGTAAAGAAATCATCTTCTTCTATTCCATAATCTTTTTTCAACTTATCAAGCACAAACTGCTTTATTTTTTTATTTACATTTTCATCATCTAAAGGCATATTTCCAAATAATAATTTCAGTTCTTCACCTTTAATAACATCTCTTGCCTTTCTTTCATCCTGCACATTGTAAGACAAATGCGGCAATATATCAGGCATACTGAATACAGGCTCGTCATCTTTTTCTCCAATAGAAAGTGTTACTTTTTCTCCATTTTTTAAGAAAACAACACCATGCAATGCAAGCGGAGTTGCAGCCCATTGATATTTTTTAATTCCACCATAATAATGCGTATTTAGTAGTGCAAATTCTTCTTCTTCCATTATCGGATTTGGCTTTAAATCCAGTCTTGGAGAATCTACGTGAGAAACAATCATATTAATCCCGCTTTTTATATCATTTCCAACAATTACTGCAATGATGTTTTTATTTCTATTGTTAAAATAAATTTTATCCCCTTTTTTCAATTCACTTTTTTCATTAATATTGACAAAGCCATTTTTTTTAAGTTCCTTTTCTGTTAAATCCACAAATTCTCTCTCAGTTTTGGCAGAATCCAAATATTTTTTATAATCTTCAGCAAAGTCAAAAATTACTTTCTTTTGCTCGTCTGTATAATTTTTCCACAAATTTTCTTTTGTCATTTTCTACATCCTTTCCAAAATTAATAAAATATACAACAAAAAACAAAAGATGGCGACTTGAAAAAAATATCCCAAATCAGCCACCTTCTTTCCTAGTAAAATTAATTTCCCAGTTTACCTAAATTATTTAACTTCGTTCAATTTTTTTTCCAATTCTTTTCCAGCTTCTTCATATCCAGGTTTTCCTAATAACGCAAACATATTTTTCTTATATGCTTCCACTCCTGGCTGATCAAATGGATTTACACCTAAAAGGTATCCACTTACTCCACATGCTTTTTCAAAGAAATAGAACGTATATCCTAAATGATAAGGAGTGGCTTCAGGAATGTTTACGCCTAAGTTAGGTACATCTCCATCAATATGTGCCAAAATTACTCCATCAGTTGCTTTTTTATTTACATAATCCAATGTTTTTCCAGCAATAAAGTTTAGTCCGTCAAGGTTATCTTTATCACTTTCAATGACAAATTCCACTTCTGGTTTTCCAATAGAAACTACTGTTTCAAAGAATAATCTTTTTCCTTCCTGAATATATTGACCCAGTGAATGCAAGTCTGCTGAAAAATCTGCCGAAGTTGGATACAATCCTTTTCCATCTTTTCCTTCAGATTCTCCAAATAATTGTTTCCACCATTCTGCCAAATAATGAACTCTTGGCTCATAATTTACCATTAATTCCAAGTCTTTTCCTTTTCTATGTAAAATATTTCTCACAGCCGCATATTGTAAAGCCTGATTTTCGTCCATATTTTTATTTGCAAAGTCATTCATCGCATCTTTTGCTCCAGCCATCAATTCATCAATGTTAATTCCAGCCGCCGCGATTGGTAAAAGTCCTACTGCAGTCAATACAGAAAATCTTCCTCCAACATTATCAGGTACAACAAAAGTTTCATATCCTTCAGCTGTAGCAAGTGTCTTTAATGCTCCTTTTTCCTTGTCTGTTGTAGCATATATTCTTTTTGCAGCTTCTTCTTTTCCATATTTTTCTTCCAGCATTTTTTTGAACACTCTGAATGCAATCGCAGGCTCAGTTGTAGTTCCAGATTTTGAAATTACATTTACTGAAAAATCCCTATCTCCAACAACTTCAATTAAATGTTGTAAATAAACACCGCTCATATTTGTCCCTGCAAAGTAGATTTCTGGAGTTTTTCTTTTATCTTTTGGCAAGTTATTGTAAAAGCTGTGTGATAAAAACTCAATTGCAGCCTTTGCCCCTAAATACGATCCTCCAATTCCAATTACAACTAAGACTTCTGAATCATTTTTAATTTTTTCAGCCACTTTTTTTATTCTAGCAAATTCATCTTTATCATAGTTTTCAGGTAAGTCAACCCATCCTAAAAAATCATTTCCTGCTCCACTTTTTGAAGTCAGTACTTCATTTGCCAATTCTACATACGGTTTAATCTGTTTCAATTCATTTTCATTAAAAAAATTTTTTGCAAATTGATAATTAAAATTCAATTTCATTTTCTTTTGTCTCCTTAATATATTTTATTCCCTAGATTTCTTTAAAAAATCAAGAAATCCCTATTATTCCACACATAGTAATACAACTTTAAAATCGAATAATAATACAACAAAACTACTTAAAAACTAAATTTATAAAATTATAAATAATAATTATATTTAGTTTTAAAGTGATTTTTTATTAAACTATTTTTTCAACTAAAGTATAACAAAAAAAGCACTTTTTTTCAAATTTTTCTAACATATTTTTAGATTTTTAAAAATTTTTTCTAAAAATTTTAAATTTTGCCACATATTATTTAATAATCTGAAAATCTAATTAATCTTAACTATATAAATTTAAGCATTTTAAACTAAAATTATATTATTCATATTTTGTTAAATTTCCTTTACTTACGGTTCCCTTCACATTAAACTTATCATCAAAATATGTCAAATCTGCAACATACCCTTCCTTTATAAATCCATATTTTTCATCCACAGCTACAGCCTCTGCTGGATAAGAAGTAGCCATTCTAAGTGCTTCTTCTAGCGAAACATGAACTTTCTCTACAAGATTTTTTACTCCATCAATCATAACTAAAGCTGATCCGCCTAACGTCCCTTCTGGCGAAACACATTTACCATCCTTATACAAAACTCTATTCCCTTCAAACATAAATTCTGTCATATTATCAGTTCCAGCAGGACTAACAGCGTCTGTCACAAGATAAAGCCGATCTTTCAATATTTTCTTAGCAATTTCCACAGAAGCAAAATCCATGTGAAGTCCATCGACTATTATTCCGCAGTTTGTAGTGTCATTATTGAATAAAAATCCTACAACTCCTGGCTCTCTCGAATCCAATGCTCTCATTGCATTATATAAATGTGTAGCACAGTTAAAATAGTCTTTCTTTTCCATACATTCCTTATATGTTGCATTTGTATGCCCCACAGCAATATTAATCCCTGCTTTTTTTAATATTTCAAGATGTTCGACTTTAGCCTTTTCAGGTGCAATTGTTATTATTTTTGTAGCTTCAGGTCCTGCATTTGCTATTTTTTCTATCATTTCATCAGATAAAACCCTTATATATTCAGGACGATGAATTCCTTTTTTCTCTACACTTATATAAGGTCCTTCTATGTGAAGCCCCAAAACTCCAATTTCTTCCTTATCTTTTATTTCATTCATAAGATTTAGAGCTTTTTCTATTTTCTCATCTGGAGAAGTTATAAGTGTTGGCAAAAACGAAGTACATCCGTATCTCTTATTAGTTTCATTCATTATCTCAAGTGTCTTTTGCGAAATATCATCATTAAATAACACTCCTCCACATCCATTAATCTGCAAGTCAATAAATCCTGGCGACAAAACCATCCCTTTGGCATCAACCAATTCCTGATTTTCTAATTCTTTTTCATCAATCAATGAAAAATCCGTTACTTTCTTTATAAATTTTCCTTCCAAAACAACGGTGTCTTCCTCAATAAACTTTTCTCCATCAAATATCTTTGCATTTTTTATAATCATTTCAATAATTCCTCTCTATTTTGATAATTCTATTAAATATTTTTTATATTCTTCCAAATTCAAATTTTTTGCCTCAATTTCCTTAAAATATCTGTATGTTTTAACTTTTATATCCGAAGCTGCCATCTCATCAATTACTAATACAGCCCTTTTATGCAACTGCAAAGCCGAAATTGTCCAGAGATGATTTACTCCACCTTCTACTCCATGATAAACTGCACGAGCCTTTTTGTAGCCATTTGCCAAAATCATAACTTCCTTTGAATCCATAAGTGTTCCTACACCTATTGTCAAAGCCAGTTTTGGCACTTTTTCAATGTCATTGTCAAAAAATCTAGAATTTGCCAAGATTGTATCATAAGTCAACTCTTTATCACGTGTATGTGAAGAAAGTGAGGATCCCGGCTCATTAAATGCTATATGTCCATCCTCTCCAACTCCACCTAAAAATAGCTGTATTCCACCTACTGCCTTTATTTTGTTCTCATAATCTTCACATTCTTTTTCCAAATCTTCGGCACATCCATTCAGAATATTTATATTTTCTTTTTTTATATCAATATATTTAAAAAAGTTCTCATTCATAAAATAATGATAACTTTGGGGATTTTCTGGCTTTAATCCCACATATTCATCCATATTAAAAGTCACAACATTTTCAAATGATAAAATTTTTTCATTATACAAATTTATCAATTCCTTATAAGTTGCAAGTGGCGTAGAACCAGTAGGAAGCCCTAATACAAAAGGCTTTTCCTTTGTAGGTTTAAATTTCAATATTTTTTTAGCTATTTGGTATGCACTCCATTTTGCAACTTCATCAGCATTTTTAAGAATAATTACACGCATTTAATTCACTTCCTTTAATAATTTCAAAAAATTTAAATTTTCATTAAAACAAACCTATTATTATTATATAACTTTTTTCAATTATGTCAAGTAATTATATCCCTAAATTGCAATATTAATTTCCACATTTCCTAAAATTTTTTTTAATTAATTCATACAAAAATTTTTCAAATTATATTGAATAATTTAAACATTTTTTTGCCTTAAGTTTATGATTATTAAGATTTTTATCAATTTTTCTATCTTTATCGCTAATATATCATTTAAAATTCTCTTAGAAGATTGCTGTCATTATCATAACAGCCTCTTTGTCATGAACAATAAAAATATACAAAATAGAAATCTTCACTATTTCTTCTCTGCATGAAAATTCCTTATTCCTATTTGTTGATAATTTTAAAGCACAATTCTCCTCTTTAATTCTCTGCTAATACTCCGATTATAAGACTCTGTTTTGCAGAGCCTGTCCTCTATCAGATTTTTCAATTCAGCAGTAATTTTTGAGTTTCTTCCTTTATTAGCAGATTTTGTATTGGCATCTTCTTGAGCATTTTCAGAATAGTATTCGCCATTAATTCTTTTGATTTCACGATAAATGGTAGTCCTGTGCCTGTTAAGGATTTTGGCAATTTTAGAAATTTTGTAATTTTCTTTTAGCAGGACCTCTAGTTTATTTCTTTCATTTATGGTAAAATATTTATAGCTCATGATATATTTCCTTTCGTTAATGTTTTTGTGGTTATTAACATTTTAACACGAAATTATCATAAGTTTTTATATTTTTTTAGTTTGTCGCAATATATTTTACAATCTATTCTATATTAAATTTGAAAATGCAATGAGACAAATATTACTCTGAAGGTAGTAAAATATCTTATTAGAGATAAAAAATATAATGTTTCCGAACAAGTCTATTGTTAATTTCTCTTATGCTATTTTAATACTTCCAAAATTTAAAATTTTTCTGATATATCATTTATCCTATATTATATTTTTTTATTTTCCTTAATAATTTTATTCGTTTTTTTATTATTTTTTATCCAAATAGCAAGTAATCTCTTTCTGCTTTTCATTCTATCATAGTAAATATAATCTGTTCGATTTCTGTATATTTTTTAGCCAAATTTTATTCAAATAGTATTTTATAACTCTTTCTAAATTTCCAAACTCATTTTTATTATCAGTTTAAGTTTTTTTATAAAAAGTTTCAAAATAAATTTAAAATATATATCATATTATAAAAATGTATTATTTCAATCTAATTCTATTTCCAATATTTTTTCTTAATTTATATCAAACTAAAGTTACGTAACAAATTCATTAAAAATATTTTCTAACAAGAGATAATACTAAATCTTGTAAAGAAACTATTAAGATCAAAAGTTTTAAATTTTTACTAACACAATAAGTAATTTAAAATTTATAAAATATCTAATTCAGAATCTCTAAAATAAACATACTCTAATAATTCATTTTTTCTAGTACCTTCAATTCTAACAGAAAAACATATCTTATCTCCAATAATTTTAATATTTCCAAAATATAAATCAGGACTACACCAATAATCTTTTTTTACTACAAACTCTTCATTTTTTAAATAAAATTCAAATATTTTTTCATATTCCCCATTTCTATATCTATAAAACTCTATACAATCTTCCATAAAATTCCATAATTTTTTATCAAAATATTTTAATCCATCACTAAGAATTATTTCCTCAGAAAAATAAACTTTTTCACAATCGTTTATAACTGTTATGTTCCCATTTCCACTATAATTCCATTTCATTTCTGAATTTTCAAGACTTTGTGCCTTAAAATAAATTCTATTAACATTTTTCATTATATCATACATAATTACAATATTATTATTTTTCATAATTCACCTACAACTTTTTTATTTCTTAAATCTTAAAATAAATTTACTATATTTCACAACACAATTTAACTAAATTACATCTTAAATAAAAAGCTAAATAAAAACAACTATCACAATTTTGTTTTATATTTTTTTTATATAAAAAGAAGAAGCCCTTCAAAGTACCAATGATTTCAAAAGCTTCCACAACTTTTTAAAAAAACTACTTATCTATGTCAATTAAAATAAACATAATGTTTTTCCCAAAAAAGTTCAAAACAACTGCTGAAACTCTAAAAAAAATAATTTATTTCATCTTTATCTTTTTTGAAAGATTACTCATTGCTCCAAATCCTTATCTTGTGTAAAGATTTGTCCCAATAATTAAAATTGCGACAGGATTTCTACACAATAAACTATGACCAGTCTACTACTTTACTACATTTTCTTCACTAACCAAAAACTCACCATGCTAACTCAGAAAATGCTACGACAGGTTATTTATACTAGATACAGCTTAAAATTTAAAAATTATGTTTAATTATTTGAAAATATTAGTTTCGTAATATACTTCTAGGATAAAAGATTCAATAAACTTATTAAACTTAGAATCTCTTAAGTTTAGTCTATCAGACTTTTTTCCTCTACATACTTAACAGGGAACCTAAATTTTATAAAAATTCTTTAATCAATTAAAATATTAGAACTGTATTTCGGATATGGGAACATCATATTCAGGAGCTGTATAATGAAAAATAGGCAAAAAAAAATTCCATAGAAGGAAATCAGAAGAGAAGCGGT